>JAODMX010000148.1 GCA_025464735.1 Frondihabitans sp.
AGTACCCGCTGTCCGAGTTGCTGCCCCACTGGGCGCAGGTCAGCACGCTGAGTTGGAAGTCTGGATCGACTGGTGGGATCCAGTCCCACATCGCCATATCGAAAGTCGAATACTTGTTGTCGGATCCGAGGATGGCCGTGTTCGCAGCGTCATCATCCATCTTTCGCTCGGTGATGCTGACCCCGATCTTCTGAAAGTCGGTCTGGATGATCTGGAACATCCTGTCTCCCGCGCCGTCGATCTCGGTCGGGAAGATGACCGTGTACGACATCGGGTGGCCATTCGCGATCCGAATGCCGTTTGGCCCCTTCTTGTAACCGAGACCATCGAGAATGCTGTTCGCCTTCGCCGGATCGTAGGGAAGAGGCTTGATCGAGTCATCGTGAAAGCCCGTGGCGGGAGCAATGATCGTGGAGCCCGCCGTCGCGTAGCCGAGCCATGCTGTCTTCACGAGCTGTTCGCGATCAATCCCGTATTCAAGGGCCTTCCGGACCTCGGGGTTGAGGAGCTCAGGGTTGTTTTTCTTCTTGGGGTTCGTATTGATGATGAAGTCATAGAACCCGACGCTCGGAGTCGTCCCGACAACCAGGCCGGCCTTCTTCAGCGTCGAGACCGCGGTGGCAGGTGTCGATTCACCGATCATGTCGATCTGATTCGTTTTCAACGCCTCGACCATCGCGTCGTTGTTGGCGAACATCTCCAGACCGAACCCGGTGATCGATGGCTTGGCCCCGTACCAATTCGGATTGCGGCTGAACAGTGCGAGCTGATTCTCCTTGTACTGCGTCAGCTCGAATGGCCCGCCGGAGACCATCGGTGCGCCGTTCTGGAAGGTGCTGAGCTTTTTGCCGGACCCCGCCGCGAGCGGCGCCCAGATGTGCTCAGGGAGGATTGGCAGCTGTTGCATCTGAGCGAGGACGTTGGCTACCGGTGCCGAGTAGAAGAGTTTGAGAGTGGTGGAGTTGACCGCTACGGCTTTCTTCAGATGGTTGACGAATCCGGCCAACTCCCCGGTGGCGCCATTCTGAAACTTGAGGATCAGGTTCATCGTGAATGCCGCGTCGGCGGCGGTGAGCGGCTTGCCATCCGACCACTTCGCGTTTTTGTGGGTGTGGAACGTCCACACGTCGCCGCCATCCGATGTCGACCAGCTCGTGGCGAAGGATCCGACGATCGTGAGATTTTGGGTGTGATACTCGGTCAGGTGCGGATAGACGTACTCGTAGGTGACATTGCTGTAGTCGGAACTCGACACGAAGGGGTTGAGGGAGTCGATCGGCGCACTGATTCCGACGCGGAGGACGGAGCCGGAAGATCCGCTCCCTGAGCATCCGACGAGGCCTGCGGCAAGCGCAATGACAGCGGCAACGGCGATGACTCCTCGTGTTAACTTCATGTAAACCTTCTCTTGTCTCGGTCGATCTACGGGGGAGCGCGGCGCATCCTCGGTGCCTACGGACCGTCGATATTCCGCGGATCCGGCCTGTCTACTTGGCTTTTCAGTCTGGAGTGTCGGGCCGAACCGGACCCGCTCGCCTGTCTTAGTGCGCTTAGTATGATGACCATCGCGCCTGGCGTCAAGCGCACGAAAGGAGTCGGAATGCGCGGGTTCATTGTCAGACGGTCGATCTTCGCGATTGTCACGATCTTTGTCGCCGTCAGCCTCAACTTCGTGCTCTTCAGGGTCTTACCGGGCTCCGCCGTGTCACGCCTCTCCCGGGTGCCGGATGCCTCGCCCGCGTTGAAGAAAGCCCTCGAAGTTGAGTTCGGACTCAATAAGCCGCTCTGGCAGCAGTACTTCCTCTATCTCGAGCAGTTGGGGCGCGGGAATCTGGGCATCTCGTTATCGAACCGACAGCCAGTCCTGTCCAACCTGCTCGTGGACTTCGGCAACACTCTTCCGATGGTCACGGCGGGAACCGTGATCGCTATCGTGCTCGGGATCGCCTTCGGCGTGTATTCGGCGGTTCGCCGGGGCAGCGTGGGGGACCACGTCTGGACCAACGTCGCCGTCGTCTTCTACGCCTTCCCGACGCAGTTCCTCGGCATGATGCTTCTGATCATCTTCGCCGGGGTGCTCCCGTCGGTTGGCATGACGGATCCGTTCGCGATCGACCAGACGTTCTGGGGGCAGCTCTCCGACACCCTCCAGCACATGATTCTGCCGGTGGCGACTCTCGTGCTGACCCTCTATGCCGAGGACGCGCTCATTGTGAGGTCGGCCATGCTCGAGACCCTCGGCGAGGACTACATCCTCACCGCCCGCGCCAAGGGCCTGTCGCGGGGCCGAATCATCAGGTCGTACGCGCTCCGCAATGCCCTCCTCCCGACGATCACGCAGGTGGCACTGTCGCTCGGCAGCGTCGTCAGCGGTTCCATCCTGATCGAGGTGATCTTCTCCTGGCCTGGTATCGGCCGGGCGCTCTACGACGCCGTGCTGCAGCGTGACTACCCAATGCTGGAGGGCGGCTTCCTTTTCATCACCGGTGCCGTCGTTGTGATCAACTACCTCGCCGACCTGCTCTACTACCGTCTCGATCCGCGACTGAACAGCTGAGGGATGTCATGACTGCCACTTCATCGAACCGTCCTCGGCAACGTCGTCGCGGCGTGTGGAGCGCGATGCTCGAGTCGTTCAGAAAGCCGTCATCGATCGTCGGCCTTTCTATCCTGGCGGTGTTCATCGTCGTGGCGCTCATCTCTCAGTGGATCACGCCGTACAGCACCACCCAGGCGAGCTGCGGGGTCTTCGAAGCGCCCTCCGCGGCGCACCTGCTGGGCTGCGACGACGGCGGCATCGACATGCTGTCATTGGTGCTGGTCGGCGGCCAGGTGTCAATGTTCGTCGGCTTCACGGCTGCCCTGATCTCGATCGTGATCGGCGCGATTTTCGGTGTGCTTTCCGGCTACTTCGGGGGCTGGGTCGATACCGTCCTCATGCGAGTCACCGACTACTTCATCGTCATTCCGCAGATCGTGCTGATGATCGTCGTGGCCGCGGTCTGGGGCCCGAGCCTCGGGCACGTCATCCTGGTGATCGGGTTCCTGATGTGGACGAGTACTGCCCGGATCATCCGCGCCCAGGTCAAAACTCTTCGCGAACGCGTCTACGTCCAAAGGACCGTATCGGTCGGCGCCGGCCACCTTCGGATCATCGGACGCCATATTCTGCCGCAGCTCGGGCCGCTCCTGATCGCGAACGCTGTCCTCGCCATCACCGTCGCCATCTTCAACGAGACCGCCCTTGCGTTTCTCGGGCTTTCGGACCCGTCGACCACCACCTGGGGGACGATCATGGAACACGCCTTCGACCGCGACGCGATCAGCACCGGTGCGTGGTGGGCCATCGTTCCCGCAGGTGTCGCCGTCGCGATTCTCATCGTCGGCTGCTACCTCCTCGGCAATTCCATCGAGGATGCCCTCAACCCTCGTCTGCGAGCGTCCTACCTCTCGATCAAGATCTGGCGAGTGCGACCACTCGTGGGCCTCGGAAAGGATGCACTGTGACGACACCGGCACTCGAACTTCGAGACCTGAATGTCTGGTTCGACAAACGTGGCCAGATCAAGGACCCAGAACAGATCCACACCGTCAAGGGGCTGAACCTTTCGATCGCCGCAGGGGAGAGGGTCGGTCTGGTCGGTGAGTCCGGTTGCGGAAAGACGACCACGATTCTCGCCGCTCTAGGTCTCTTGCCGTCGTCAGCAACAGTCTCGGGCAGCGTCCGGGTCAACGGCGACGATGTGATCGAGCACGGTGAATCGAGCATCAAGGCTCATCGATGGAAAGACATCGCGATGGTGTTTCAGGGGGCGATGAGCGCGTTCAACCCCGTCAAGACCGTGGGCTGGCAGATCGTGGAGGCGCTGCAGACCCACCGGATCGCTGACGGCAAGATGGCCGAGGTCAGGACGCGAGAGCTCCTCGAACTCGTCGGGCTCTCCGCGGCGGTCGCGGACCGATACCCGCACCAGCTCTCAGGTGGAATGAAACAGCGTGCGGTGATCGCGATGGCCCTGTCGTGCAACCCCACGGTGTTGCTCGCCGACGAACCGACGACCGCCCTCGATGTGATCGTGCAGGATCAGATCCTACGCCTGCTGGTTCGCCTCAGTGAGGAGCTCAACCTCGCGCTCGTGCTTGTCACTCACGACCTCGGAGTGGTGGCTCAGACCTGCACGCGTGCGGCAGTCATGCGCCACGGTGAGATCGTGGAATCCGGTCCCGTCGACGATCTCTATCGCCGTCCGCAGCATCCGTACACCCGGGCGCTCTTTGAGGCCACGCCGAGCCTGACCGAGGTGGGCGACCGCCTCCCGCAGTCCGAAGTCGACAGGGTAACCCCGCTGCTCTCCGTCACCGATCTCGTCGTGGAGTACGACACCGCGGGCCGCCGATCGTCGCCGAAGCCGGCCCCTGGCGAGACGCACGACCACGCGGCCGCTGTCGCCGGCGTCGACCTCCGTGTCGAAGAAGGCGCGCTCGTCGCGCTCGTCGGTCAGTCCGGGTGCGGAAAGACGACAACCCTGCAGACGATTCTCGGCATGCAGCCCGCGACGTCTGGATCCATCGTGATCGAGGGCACAGAGGTCACCCGGTTGGGCGCACGAGCGTGGCGACCGCTGCGTCGACACATCCAGATGATCTATCAGGATCCCTATGAAGCGTTAGACGGGCGCCTGCGAGTCGACGAGACGGTCGAGGAACCCCTCCTGGTGCACCGTATCGGAGGAAACAAGTCCGCACGGCGGCAACTCGTGCGTGAGGCGTTGGCGGATGTCGGTCTCGATCCGGATCAGTATGTCGACCGGTATCCGCACGAGTTGTCGGGCGGACAACGGCAGCGCGTCGCAATCGCCGCAAGTCTCGTGCTGCGCCCACGCCTCCTGCTGGCGGATGAGCCGGTATCGATGCTTGACGTCTCGGTACGAACAGGCATCCTCGAGCTTCTCGATCGGCTTCGCCACGAACACCGCATGGGAATCCTCATGATCACCCATGACCTGTCCACCGCGGCGAAGTACGCCGACCGGATCATCGTCATGAGGGCTGGGCGGATCGTTGAAGAAGGAACGCCGTGGCACATCGTGAGGGAGCCGGACTCCGAGTACACCCGGCAGCTTCTGGCTAGTGTTCCCAACCCTGATCCGCTGGCGCGAAGCGGCCCTGACGCGGCCTAGTCGGGCGTGGAGATGCCGAGCGGCTTGATCGACCACGGACCGTTCCGGTCGGGTTCAAACAGCTTCTGGCGCGATGTTCCCGACACGTAGAAGACGAACTCGCGAGCCGGGTACGTCTGCTGGAAACTGTCGAAGGCAACGCCGTTCGCATCGACGCTCACCCCGCGGATCCTCACCACACTGGTCTTCGCGTTGATCCCCAGATGCTGGCGCTCCCAGGAGTTCGGCTGGTCGACCTCGATGGCCTGTTCGACGAATTCGTCGGTCAGCCCGTAGTTGTCACGCAGATAGCCGTAGAGCGAACCGCCGTCGGCAAGGAACTCCTTGTCGAGCGATTTCACGAGGCTGAGTGGAATAACCGCTTTCTCCAGGACTTTGGGACTGCTGCCCACGCGCCGAAGACGGCAGATCTCCCAGACGGGCTCGCCGTCGTCGATGCCCAGTGCTGCGGCATGATTGGCGCTCGGCACGCCGATCAACAGGCTCACGAGGGTGGTATCGAGTTCGACATCGCTCTGAGACCTTCGTATGGTCTCGAGCAGCGCACCGGGACGCGAGGGTTCGCTGAGGATCCGTTTGGGCGCAACGAATGTGCCGATGCCCTGGTACCGCACGATCTTGCCCGCGTGGGTCAGCTCCTCAAGGGCACGCCGCACAGAAATCACGCTGACGTCAGCGAGTTCCGCCAATTCGGCCGTGCTGGGAAGCTGATCCCCCTCAACCAGGCCCTGATCTTCGATCAACCCCACAACAAGGTCATAGACACGCTGGTACCGCAGAACGCGAACGGGGGCAGCCGTAACGCCAGCGGCCAGCGGAGCACTGGATGCGACCATAACTCCTCCGTACTCGTTCGAGGCGGCCGTCAATGTATTCGTGGCCTACCGCCCCCGCAAGGATACCGAATTCGGGATGAAACGGGCGTCGTCAACGCCGCCCTCACTCCCGACGTTTGACGGTATCTCTGATGTTACGCGTGGCTTTCTCGCCCCGAGAAGTCGATTCGTGGCGTCGGGATTATTGTGCTGGTGGGCGCGGGTGTCGGGCCGCATGGGCAGAGGGTCGTGCGGCGGTGCGGGAGCTGCTTGACGTGACAACGGCGATACCAGATGAACACGACTGCATTGCGGTCCTTGAGTACTTTGGTGGCGCCCCGGCGGATCCGGACGGGTTTCGGGGAAGACAAGGGATCCGGACGGGTTTCGGGGAAGACAAGACGGTCCGAGTTCGCCATGCCCGGAGGGTCACGTCCCGTGGGGTGGTGTGGTTTCTTCGGGTTTCGAGCGTCGGATCGTCGACGTGAAGAGCCACCGTGGGATGGTCAGTGAGTAACGACTGAACCACTCACGAGGGACACGAACCACGATGGCTCTGGATCAGTCTGCCCTGCTCGAACTTCTCGCTCAACTGAAACTCACCGACGTCACCGACCGCATTCGGTCCGCGATCGAGATGCTGTACCAGGAGCTGATCGTCCCCCGGCCAAGCGTGGCCGGTGGGCCCAGCGGAGGCGACTGCGTTCATCGGCGCCGCACCGTTCGAGCGGACCGGGGACCGCGCCACCCACCGCAACGGCACTCGCGCCCGAACATTGACGACCACGACTGGGGATCGTGATTTGGAGATCCCGAAGCTTCGGTAGGGGTCGTTCTTCCCTGCCCTCCTGGAACGTCGCCGCCGTGTCGACCAGGCGTTGTTCGCGGTCGTGATGGTGGCTTATGTCCACGGCGTCTCGACGCGGAAGGTCGACGACCTCGTCAAAGCGCTCGGCGCCGACTCCGGGATCTCGAAGTCCGAAGTCTCGAGGATCTGCGCTGGCCTTGATGCGGAAGTGGCTCAGTTCCGCGACCGCACCCTGTCCGCGCAGGAGTTTCCTTACGTGTTCCTCGATGCCACGTACTGCAAGGCGCGCGTCGGACACCGGATCGTGTCGCAGGCCATCGTCGCCGCCGTTGGCGTTGCCGCTGACGGGCGCCGAGAAGTCTTTGGTTTCGACGTCGGTGATAGCGAGAACGAGGGCTTCTGGACCAGTTTCCTGCGGTCGTTGAAGACCCGGGGTCTCGGCGGTGTGAAGCGGGTCATGTCGGATGCTCACACGGGGTTGAAGAAGGCCATCGGGACGGTGTTCCAAGGCGCCGGGTGGCAACGCTGCCGAGTGCACTTCATGCGCAACGTCCTCGCCGTGGTGCCTAAGGGTTCCCAGGAGATGGTCGCGTCGATCATTCGGACGATCTTTGCCCAGCCCGACCGCGAGCACATCGAGAAGCAGTTCACCGAGGTCACCACGATGCTCGGACGGTCCCACCCGAAGGTCGCCGCGATGCTCGTCGACGCACAACCGGACCTGCTCGCTTGCGCAGGATTCCCGCACCGTCCCTGGCGGCAGATCTGGTCCACGAATCCGCTGGAACGCGTCAACAAGGAGATCAAACGCCGCACCGTCCCTGGCCGGGAACACCGGCCATGGGCCCAGTCGTCGGCGTGTTCCCCAACACCGCAGCCCTACTGCGCCTCGCAGGGTCGGTCCTGATCGAGCAACATGACGAGTGGGAGGCCGGCGAACGCCGCTACTTCTCCGAGGCATCGATGCTGGAGCTGGCCGCCATGAACAACCCCATCGAGGTCATCGACGAGGCCGTGATCCTCCCCGAACTCGCCGCCGCCTACGCTAGAACAACTGACCCGCACGGCGTCGAGAAACCCCACCACCTAGCGGGACGTGACCGAGCCGGCATCATCGCCGCAGTCGGTCGCAACACCGAAACACTTGATCGTCTTGCGGCCTGGGATTCTCGCGTCCAACCGGTCCCTTCCGTCGGTGATCGGGCCGAAGACGCCGCGGCCATCACGCGCGCGTTGGCCGGAGACGCGGACGTCACAATCGACGCGCTCGGTCCGGCACCGACGGCCGATCTGACGATTGCAGGGTTCGACGTGCTCCGGCCTGACGGCACTATGGTGCTCCTCGAAGGAGTGCGCCGGACACTCCCTCTTCCGTACGGTGACCTGATGCGGCGCGGATCACCCTGCGCGGCTCATGGATGACCTCGAATAACACGACGTATTCCGTGTGGCGTCAGGTACAGGCCGGAGTGCTCGACCTCGCTCCGCTCGACGTCAGCACAGCCGGTTTGACGATCCCGATGAGGTCCTCACTGTGCCGCGGCGACGAACGGTCTCAGCTACGTCGCACTCATCCCCTGAACCCCGACGAACCAGAGTGTCCCGCAGACAACCGCCCACGAGACAGGGCCAGCAGCCAATTCGAGAATCGGCGCGACTCTGAACCGCAGCGCTTGATGGCGGGGTGTTCGCTGGGATAAATCGCGCCCGAGAGCGCCCGCAGGGGTACTTCTGCCGGGCGCCTGGTCCGGCTGCGTAAGCGACAACGCTCGGCTGGCGCCCTGGCTTCGCCGTCAGATCATGCCGGTTCGGTTTTGTCGTGGCCGTTGAAGAGGTCGGCTTGGGCGTGGGGTGGCGCCATAGTCGTCGCGCCCTCATAGTCGAGAAAGCGAGAACGAAAGTTTCGAATAATGTGAGTCAATTATTTCTTCTCAGGGGGAGGATTCTCTCTCGTGCGGATCGCAACAGACGTCGACGAGAGGCTAAAGTGTGGCCATGTCGGATGAAGTGCTCACGCCCGTTACGGGTCGGACGACCCTGTCGCGGATCGCCGACGAGGCAGACGTGTCCGTGTCGACCGTGTCCAAGGTCCTCAATGGCAAGGATGGCGTTTCTACGCCCGTTCGCGCTCGTATCGAGGACCTGCTCCACGACTACGGCTACAACAAACGCATGCCGGCAGCACCCGAACGACCCTTAATCGAACTGGTGTTCTATGAAATGGAAACGCCGGGCGTCTTCGAAGTCATCAAAGGTGCTGAGCACGTTGCGCGCGCAAACGGTTTGGGACTGATCGTCACCCAAAGCGGCAATAGGCAGCACCCGGCCGACGACTGGATCGATGACGTTGTCCGCCGCAAGCCGATCGGTGTCGTCCTTAACTGCTCGGACCTGACCCCCGCCCAGAAACGTCAATTGCGGACCCGCAACATACCGTTCGTGGTCCTAGATCCATCCGGGAGCCCCGCACCCGACGTCCCGTCCATCGGTTCCGCGAACTGGTCGGGCGGCCTGCTCGCCACGCAGCATCTCATCGAACTCGGCCACCGCGACATTGCCATGATCAGTGGACCATCCGAAATGATGTGCTCGCAAGCCCGGATTTCCGGATATCGCTCCGCCCTAGACGCGGCCGGGATACCCTTCCGACCCGAGTACCTCATGCCCGGCGAATTCCTGCAGAAGGACGGCATCACAGGCGGCAGAGCCCTGCTCGCCCTCCCCAACCCGCCCACCGCCATCTTCGCCGGCAGCGACCTTCAGGCGCTCGGTGTCTACGAAGCCGCCAGAGCCGAGGGGCTCTCGATCCCGAACGACCTCTCGGTCGTCGGGTATGACGACCTCCCCCTGGCAGAGTGGGCCGGACCCCCAATGACGACGATCCGCCAACCGATCGTGGAAATGGCTGAGCAGGCGACCAACCTCGTCCTCCGCATCAGCTCCGGCGACGCACCCGAACGAGTGCGAGTCGAACTTGCCACCGACCTCGTCGTCCGATCCAGCACACGACGCGTGAGCGTATAAGTCTGCGCCTGAACTCCCTCGCAGCAAGCCACCCCCGCATTGATCTGATCCCGGTGCGGGGGTTTGCTCTGCCGTTCGCCAAGCCGAGCACGAAAGTTTCGTGTCAAAAAGAGTTTCTTGACAAGGAATTATCGCGCGAGTAGCTTGACGATCAGTTGCGGATCTTGCGGCAACGGGCAGCTGGACATCGAAGACGAACGGTACTTCCCGGTGGGAAGTTGTCCGCCGAGATCTGCTCCCGTCTCGCCATCTCCGCGACGCACCTGAGGTTCCTGCTGTTCCCCGGAGCACCTTTCCTTCCCGAAGGGAAGGCGACCGGGTCCGGTCACAAAGCTGTGTCCGTCGACTCACAAGGAGTACACATGTTCCGCACTTCAACGGCGAAGCGTTTGCTTCGTGCCACCGCGATCGCTGCCGTCGCTAGCGTCGCCGTCCTCGGGTTGGCGAGCTGCAGCGGCTCGTCCGCCGGCAGCGCCGGTTCCGCCACCTCCGGCAATATCACCTGGTGGGGCTGGACCCCGCAGCCTACTAACGCCAAGGCGTACATCGCGGACTTCAACAAGAAGTACCCCAACATTCACGTCACCTACAAGCAGGTCACGATCGATGGCTGGAACGCCGCCCTCCGTCCTGCCCTGGCGTCTTCAAACGGCCCCGACGTGTTCAACATCTCGCCCGGCCAGTACATGACTGCCTTTGCCGGCTCCGCCATCGACCTGAAGCCGGCCGTTGAGAAGGCGCTCGGTAGTGATTGGAAATCCAAACTCGCCCCGACGAACGTCACCGGTCTGTCTACATCGAGCGGCAAACTGGCCGCTGTCTCCGCTGGATCAACCTCCGCCGGTTCCCTGTGGATCAACGAGAACCTCTTCAAGAAATACGACCTCAAGCCCCCGACGACGCTTGCCGAGTGGAAGAACGTTTGCTCTGTCTTCAAGAGCCATAACGTTGGCTGCTTCGTGCAGGGCGTCGGCCAGGTCGCATTCGACCAGGACACCCTGCAGGCGATCGCCGATAGCGTGTCGCCCGGAATCTGGACCAAGGCCACCGAGGGCAAGGCGAAGTGGACCGACCCGGTGTTCGTCAAGACGCTCGACATCTGGCAGTCCATGTTCAAGGACGGCATCTTCGAAGCCGGCGCCCTCGGCGTCCAGCAATACCCGGACGCCAGCAACGACTTCATGTCGCAGAAGGACGCCATGGTCATGATGGGCACCTGGTACATGCAATACGCCACCGTGGTCGGAATGCAGGCGGCGATCTCGGCCGCTGGCGTTGGCACGCCCGTCAATTTCCCGATTCTGCCGGAGGCGTTCCCCGACGTCGCAGGCAAGGGCAACCCGGCGACACTTTTCGGTGACTCCGATTACGGTCTGGCGGTCAACGCGAAGTCGAACCACGTCGCGGCTGCGACGACTTTTGCGGTCTGGCTGGGCACGTCGAAGGTCGGTCAGCAGGCCATCGCGGACGGGCTGAACGATATTCCGTCGCTCAAGGGGATCAACCCCAACTTCGATGCCATCAAACTGGTCGACCCGGCTACGCAGAAGGCACCGCTGGTCAACCTCATCAAGCAGGCTTCTGCTTCCGCTGAACCCCGTCTGTCACCGGTGAGTGCCAACCTGCAGACGGCCATCGGCGTAGCTGCGACAACAGTCGCGGCAGGCTCGGCAACGCCAGCACAGGCCGTGAAGACCTTGCAGTCCGCGTCCACGTCGGCCGGCAGTAACTAGTCACCCGCTTGCGCGCCTTCGGGCGCATCCGATCAAGGACGATTCCGTGGCCTCCATAACTCCCCTCACTGCCGCTCGCGCGCGAGACGCTTCACCGCGATCCCGCGGCGGGGGGCGCCCCCCGCGGCATCCCCAGCTCCGACCCTCTGGGCTGCCCTGGATCCTGCCGGCCGTGGTTCTGGTCGTCGGCTTGCTCTACTACTGCATCGGTTACACCGGCTACATCTCGACGCTGACCTGGAACGGCACCGATCTCACCAAGATCCATGTCGGCCTGAACAACTACATCGCAGCCATGCAGGACCCTGTGTTCTGGAAAGCCCTGTTGCACACTGCCGTCTACTTCGTGACGACATTCGTGATCCAGACGGCTCTCGGCGTCTTCTTCGCGCTGCTCCTCCACTCGAAGATCCGCTTGGCGACGATCTATAAGATCGTTCTCTTCGTACCCGTCGTCCTGGCACCCGCGGTGATGGCACCTGTCTTCCGGCAGGTGTTTGCCGCCGACGGCCAGTTCAACGTCGTCCTCGACCACATCGGCCTCTCGAGCGTGGCACAGCCGTGGCTGGCGCAGTCCAGCACGGCGCTCCCCGTCATCATGTCGATCACCATCTGGGAGTGGACCGGACTGACTTTCATCCTGTACTACGCCGCCATGGGCCAGATCGAACCGGAAATGCTGGAAGCCGCCCGCCTGGACGGCGCCGGGAACCTCCGCGTCCTCTGGAACATCGTCTGGCCGAGCCTGCGCGGGACAACGACCGCCCTGCTTATGCTCAGCGCTATCAGCGCCCTGAAGACCTTCGACGTGCCGTACCTCGTCACGGTCGGCGGACCGAATTACTCCACCGAGTTCCTCGGCACCCTGATCTACCGCCAGTCAATTCCCCAAAGCAACGTCGGATACGGCGCAGCTCTATCGATCCTGTTGCTGATCCTCGCCCTCGGCCTCGCGATCGTCCTGCAGCTCGCCGGCCGAGAGAGGAAAGCTCGCTGATGTTCATCGAAACCCGCACCCGCCGATCCCGTGTGATCATGCAAATTATTATCACGCTGGTCGCTCTGCCCTACCTCTTCCCACTCATAGCCATGGTGCAGGGATCCCTCGCCGGTCAGGGCTGGACAAACTACGCCAAGGTGCTCGCCGTCCCCGGCTTCGTTCTCTTCTTCCGCAACAGCGCCATCATCGCCGCCATCACGATCGCACTGGTCCTCGCCGTAACGATGCTCGCCGCGTTCGGATTCTCAAAGCTGCAGGTTCACGGCAAGGAAATCTATTTCTGGGCGCTGCTGGCCTGCCTCACGCTCCCCGAAGTGGTCCTGCTGACACCGCTGTTCGTCACGGCCAGCTCGCTCGGCCTCTACAACACGTACTGGTCGGTCATCCTGCCCCTGGCGGCATTGCAGGTCCCGTTCGCAGTCCTCCTAGCCCGCAACTTTGTCAACGGCATCCCCGACGAGCTGTATGAGGCCTCCCGGGTCGACGGGGCGAGCGTCCTCCAGTCGTTCTGGTACATCATCATGCCGTTGACCCGTCCCATCCTCGCGTCGATCGTGATCATCACCCTCATCGCCGCCTGGAACGACTACCTCTTCCCCCTCGTGTTCCTCCAGGACACCGGAACGCAGACCGTCACGCTCATCCCGCAGTTCTTCGTCGGGGAGTTCACCAACGACCAGACCAAGGTGCTCGCCTCGGCCGTCATCACCGCCCTGCCCGAGGTCGTCGCCTACCTCTGCCTGCAGCGGCTCTTCGAGCGCGGCCTCGCCGCCGGGGCCCTCAAATAGCCCGCTGTCCGTCGTCAAATTCTCGAACCATCCACCCCCCTTAGGAGAACCATGCCTCTCATCCGAGTCGACCTTGACCGTGCCCTCTACGAGGAGAAGCACGAGCAGATCAGCACCGAGATTCACCGGGCCCAGATCGACGCCCTCGACATTCCCGCCGATGACAAGTTCCAGACGTTTCACACCCACGACTCCGGTGAGATCAAATTCGACCCCACGTACGGCGGTGTCGACCGGCAGAGCCTTGTCATCATCCAGATCCTGATGGTGCGCCGCTACACCGTCGAGATCAAGAGGGCCCTGTACCGCGCCATAGTCACCCGACTCGAGGCCATCGGCATTCGACGCGAGGACATCCAGATTGGCGTCGTCGAGAACTACTACGAGGACTGGTTCGCCGGCACTCTCGCCGACTGACCATCCTCGCCCCCACGACCACAAAGGATTCCCCCATGACTTTCACCTCACCGCTGTCCGTTCTCTTCATCGGCGGCACCGGCACCATCAGCGCATCATCGGTCCGGCGTGCCGTCGCTGACGGCATGCACGTCACCGTCCTCAACCGCGGCATCAACACCAACTCGCGGGACCTCCCCGACAGCGTGACCTGGATCACCGCGGACGCCCGCGACCCCGATTCAATCCGTTCAGCCGTCGAGGAGGTCAGCTTCGACGTCGTCGTCAACTTCCTCTCCTTCGACGCTGCAGACGCGCAGGCCGCCATCGACATCTTCCGCGAAAAGACGAAGCAGTACATCCACATCAGCAGTGCCTCGATCTACGGCAAACCGGTCCTCCAGGTCCCCATCACCGAATCGACGCCCATACACAACAAGTTCGTCGCCTACTCCCGCGAGAAGATCGCTGCCGAGAAAATCCTCCAGGCCGCCTACACCGACGCCGGATTCCCGATGACAATCGTGCGCCCTTCCCACACATACGACGACGCAAACCCGCCGCTGCCCGGAGGGTGGAACATCGTCGACCGCATCATCCGCGGAGCGGAGATCCCTGTTCACGGCGACGGCACGTCACTGTGGACTCTCACCCACGCCGATGACCTCGCGCAGGGCCTCGTCGGCCTCATCGGCAACCCCCGCTCCATCGGCGAGGTGTTCCACATCACCAGCGACGACGTGTACACGTGGGACCAGATCTACACCATCGTCGCCGACGCCCTCGGCACCAACGCCAACCTCGTCCACATTCCGTCTGAGATGTTCACCATCGCCGCCCCGGAATGGGGATGGTCAGAACTCTTCCGCGGCGACCTCGGACACAGTGCGCTGTTCGACAACACGAAGATCCGACGCTTCGTCCCCGGATACGCGCCACGCCTGACATTCCACCAGGCGATCCTTCGCATGCTCGAATGGCGCAGAACCCACCTCGACACGGCGGTCTCCGACGCCTCCACCGAAGCGATTCTGGACCGGATGACCGAGGGCTACCACCGATCGAAGGCCGCCTTCGAATCCCTCACCCCCGCCCTGGCGAACTGAACAGGCGCACCTTCAGAAGGAGCATCGACAGACCATGACATTTACCACCATGCAGGCAAGCGTTCTTCACGCACAGGGCGACGTCCGCCGCGAAACCATCCCGACCCCGACGCTGCAGCCCGACCAGGTCCTGGTGAAGATCGCCGCGGTCGGCGTCTGCGGATCCGACGTGCACTACTACCACGAAGGGCGAATCGGAGACTTCATCGTCGAGGATCCGATGATCCTCGGCCACGAATCCAGCGGCACTATCAACGCTGTTGGTTCCAGTGTCTCCCCGGATCGCATCGGCGAGCGTGTCTCCATCGAACCGCAACGCGCCTGCCGCGTCTGCGACCAGTGCAAGCACGGAAGATACAACCTGTGCCCCGACATCGAGTTCTACGCAACCCCGCCCATCGATGGGGCCTTCGCCGAATACGCCGTCATCCAAGCTGACTACGCTTTCCCGATCCCCGACTCCATGAGCTTGGAGGCCGCGGCCCTGTGCGAACCGCTCTCGGTCGGAATCTGGGCCAACCAGAAAGCGGGCACCGGCCCCGGATCCCGAATCCTTATCGCCGGAGCAGGACCCATCGGCATCATTGTCGCCCAAGTTGCCCGCGCGTTCGGCGCCGCCGAGATCATCATCAGCGACCCCGTCCAAGCCCGACTCGAGAAGGCCCTCGAATTCGGGGCCACCCGGGTAATCAACCCGATGGCAGATGACATCGGCGCCCTCGAACTTGAAGTCGACGCATTCATCGATGCCTCCGGCGCCGGCCCCGCCGTCGCCGCCGGGATCGTGAGCGTCCGCCCAGCGGGCTGCATCGTCCTCGTCGGGATGGGGCAGCCTGATCTAACCCTTCCCGTGTCGCGCATCCAGAACCGGGAACTGCAGCTCACCGGTGTCTTCCGCTACGCCAACACGTGGCCCCTCGCCATCGAGCTGGCGTCCAGCGGCCGCGTCGACCTCGATGCCCTGGTGACGGGACGCTTCGCGCTTGACGACGTCGAAGCCGCCCTAGAGTCAGCAACGCAGCCGACGACACTGAAGAGCCTCGTCATGCCGAACGGAATCTGACGTGTCCGTCGGGCCCGTGCCGCAGGACCGACGGACCCTCGGGAGGTCGGGCATCACCGTCACGTCGCTTGCACTCGGAACAAGCGCCCTCGGCGGGATGCCCGGTCTCTACGGCTACGACGTCGACTCGGAACGCGCCATCGACACTGTCCGGCACGCCCTTGACAGCTCCATCCGATTCATGGACACCTCCAACGGGTACGCCGACAGCGAGACACGAATCGGATGTGCCCTCCGTCTCCACGGCGGCCTACCCAAGGACTACGTACTCGCCACCAAAGTCGACCCGGCACTCGGCAGCACCGACTTCTCCGGACGCCGAGTCCGGGAATCCTTTGAGGAGAGTCTCGGCAGGCTCGGCGTCGACCATCTGCAACTGCTCCACCTTCACGACCCGGAACGCGTCCCCTTCGAAGAAGCGATGGCCGCTGGCGGACCTGTCCAGGAACTGATCGCGCTGCGGGACGAAGGTCTGGTCGGTCACCTCGGTGTCGCCGGCGGGAACATCGAGGCCATGATGGCCTATGTCGAAACGGACGTGTTCGACGTGGTCCTGACTCATTCCCGGTACACCTTGCTCGACCGGTCAGCGGGACCGCTCCTGGATCTCGCACGCGAGCATCACCTGGGGACCCTGAACGCCGCTCCCTTCGCTGGTGGCCTCGTCGCTCGGGGCCCCGGAAAGCAGCCCGGATATGCCTACTCCGCTCAGGATTCGTTCATCAATCACACTGTTTCTCGGATGATCAGAGTGAGCGAACACTACGACGTTCCGCTCGCGGCCGCCGCGCTGCAGCTGTCCCTGCAGGAGGCTCGAATCGACTCGACAGTCGTCGGAGTGTCGACGCCGGCCCGCATCGACGAGACACTTCAGCTGATGTCGATCGAGATCCCTCAAGGCATGTGGAACGACCTGAACGACCTCTTGCCCCCCACTGACCGATGGCTCAACTGACGTCCCTTCGCCCTGGAGGCGTCGCAAACGGACAGGTTCACTCGACACGGGGTCGGTCCGACCGCAATTGATCCATACGGTCGATTTGCGCTACCTCATTGCCGCAACCGAGCGAACGACCTCACCATCACGGGCGGAACGGCACGACGGAGGCTCTTCGAGCATGGCCCTCTAGCGTGGACTCACTAGAAGCTCTCTTCGGAGCGCTGGTCCCAGCGATCCGACCATTCGGATCAATGCAACCCGTTGCACCGCATGAGGGGAGTCCCTCGTCACGGTGACCGGGGACGCGACACATGCCATCGTCGGCAAGGCCGTGGATCAGTGGTTCGAGGTGTTGTCTGATGGACTTCGGTCGATGCAGAAAGCTGGCTTGATCCAAACCAGTCCGGGATATGTGATGAGCGCAAGCGCCACGTGCATGGCGGTGAACACGGTGTCGGTGTTCGTCATCGCGGGTTTCCGGGAGGTTGTGGGACGTATTCGAGCCGTTCCCTCCTGCGCACAACCTAAGGGCCATGTCGGCATGTGAGTCCTTCCGACGTGCCAAGCGCGCTGAACGGAGGGGAGAGATCAGCCTTAAAGCTGATCTTTCCCCTCCTCGACGACCCGATACAGAGCGTCGATCACACTCATCGCGAGGACCTGTTGATCGCCCTCGGAGGGCAACGGCTCACCGCTCCCAAGGGCTGAAGCGACCGCGGCGAGCTGGTACTCGTAGCTGGTCTCGCCGGCAACGGTGAACACCCGCGCGGGTTCGCCGGCGATCCGGAGATCGACCGAGTGACCCCCGTGTGGTGCTATGAGGTTCTCGACCCGGACCGATCCTCGGTCGCCTCGAATCGCCACCCGGTTGCCCGGTCTGATGGCAGAGCCCGGCGCCATGGCAACCTCGATCGTGGCCAGCACGCCTCCGGGAAAGGAAAGTTCCGCCTCGAATCGGGAGTCCGCACCGAGCGGATTCCGCGCCGAACGCGCCCATTCGACCTCGGGTTCCTCGCCGACGAGGGCTCGTGTCCAGTCGACGGCGTAGCACCCCGCATGACGTAGGGCGCCGCCGCCGACGGTGGGGTCATGCAGAACCGACGCGGGGTCGAAGGCTCGCACGTCACTGATTTCGCTGGCGATCGACCGGATGGTGCCGAGCGTGCCCTCGTCGAGCAGTCGCAGTAGGGAGAGGAACAGTGGGTGATGGCGGTAGTGGAAAGCCTCGATGGCCCGTTTTCCTGTGCGCTGTGCGGCCTCGACGAGTCGGGCGGCCTCGGCCGCGTTCATGGCGATCGGTTTTTCGCACAGGACGTGCTTGCCAGCCTCGAGGGCAGCGATCGACAGCGGAACGTGATCGCGCACAGCCAGCGCGTTGTAGACCAAGTCGACCTCCGGATCGGCGATCAAGGCCTCGTAGCTGTCGTAGGCCCTCGGGATTCCGTGACGCACGGCGAAGTCGGCGGCGGCACCCGCACGCGCGGCGGCGATGGCCACGACTTCGATCCCGTCGAGCCGCGACGCCGGCCGGACGATTGCGCTCGGGGCGATCTGCGCGGCCCCGATGATCCCGATCCGAAGCACGACGATTCCGCTACGACGTGGTTCGTGTCTGGCCGTCGGCGACCCGGTTTCGCGTGGCGAGCATCTCGAGCCGTTCAGTCACGGCGAGCTTGTTGGCGAGGCGGTTCAAGCCCGCCCCGGAGCTGGCGTATTCGTCGTGGACGTACCCATTGAAGCCGACGACGGCGTCCTGGTTCACCAACTCGCGGCCGGTGCTTCGGAGAAGGAGACAAAGCCGACCACTGTCGCTCCAGCTGTAGCAGCCCCAAGAAACGGGCGGCGGGAGATCCCCGAGCTTCTACCGACAGGGTCCGTTGATGATCCGCTCATTTCGTCACGTCCTCGCGTCGTCGTTGGTCAAGATCTGGCTGGTATCGATAACAGTAATACGCAAGGGCGTCATTGCAAGTGCTTGTCAAAAAACTCGTTCGCACGCCGGATTGGCGGCCTGGAATACTCAGCAGGGTCGATTGACATCGCGCAGGATCTCGCGGCCATCCAGGCCGAACACCTCCGCGCTTCCCGCGGTTCGAATCATCGGTAGCTGGGTCGGCTTCGCCTTCCAGAATGACCCACCAGGCCTGCAGGAGCTCTGATCCTCCCTGTCCCACAGTCCGAAGCTGCGGATGTCACGCCGAACCAGTTATGCAAGATTCGGACGTCTCCCAACCAGGTGAGGTGGGCGACTGGTAGGCGGGTTCGCCGACTCGGCGGAGTTCGCGAGCCAACCGACTCGCAGCCCATGATCTGCCCTCGCGGCGTGAAGGTTGGTGGGCGACGATGGGTGCGAACGTCTGCTCGGCGCGTCTGCCATGTCGCCGCCATTGACGAGTCGACGACTGCGTGATCCACTGAGTCATGAGTAGTTCTGTCACCTGCCACCTATCGATGTCGCTCGATGGTTTCGTTGGCGGTCCCGACCAATCCTTGGAGAATCCGCTAGGGGTCGGCGGGATGCAGCTACTGAATTGGCAGGCAAGCAGTGACGACGCAGATGTTGCCGCCAGGGACGAATTGTTCGGCCCGATGGGGGCCTTTGTGATGGGTCGCAACATGTTCGGCCCGCTTCGAGGTCCGTGGTCTGGGGACTGGCGAGGGTGGTGGGGGGATGACCCGCCCTACCACGCCCCTGTATTCGTCCTCACCCATCATGAGCATGCACCGATTCGGATGGCCGGTCATACAACATTCTTTTTCGTCACCGACGGTTTCGACGCCGCTCTTGAGCGTGCCAAGGGAGAGGCGGATGGCAAAGATGTCCGGATCGCTGGGGGCGCGTCCATCGTGCGGCAGGCACTAGCCGCCGGTGCAATCGATGAGATATACCTCGATATCATTCCGGTCTCGCTGGGGAGCGGTGAGACCATCTTCAAGGGACCGCAAGCAGAGTTTGTTCAACTGCAGGTGTCTCACTCGACCGCCTATACCCACATTCGCTATGGGGTGCGTTGAGCCGGCCTCACGTACTGCAGGTCAGTGGGTATCGGTTCATGCGGACCCCGGCGAGGCGAAGAGGTGGCTGGCCCCGATCCGGGCGATCCCGATCTCCAGTGCGGCCCGGAGATCCGGCGCCTCGTTCTTGACGAGGGTCTCGACCGGGATGCCGGGGACGGTTGCGAGGCTCCGCAGAGAGAAATGCGCCGTTCGCGCTTGCCGTTCTCGACGAGGCACAGTGCGCCGATCGAGGCGCCGGTCGGCTGGGCCATTTCGGACGGTGTCAATCGGCCGGCGACGCGGAAGTTGCGGATCCGGTGGCCGAGGGTGGCTGTACCAGCATGATGGTGACGGTTTGACGATAGCGAAAAGATCGCTGTTCTTTACAGGCGTGGACCGCAATGAACGGGAACTTTTTCACTCAGGCTGACGTTGGGCGCCTGAAGCGTTCCCGACCAAAGGAGATCGAGATGAACATGAGTCTCAATGGACCGTACTGGGCTGATGAGAACGCCGTTCTTGGATCGCCCCGCGTCCGCCTCGATGCCTGTGTGGAGCAGGTCGCCCGCCTCACCGGGCCGGCACGATTCGTCTGGTGGGACAACGAGTCCGGTTACGCCCGCCAGGTCGTCCGGGTGCTGCAGGACGTTGCCGGTGGTCGATCGATGTCGCTGTCCGCGCCGCTGAACAACGTCGGTGCTCTCGGGCACGAAGCCTGACCCTCCAACTCGAACGAAGGAGTTCCCGTGTTTTCGAAGATCCTCGTCGCCAACCGCGGCGAAATTGCCATCCGTGCCTTCCGTGCCGCCTACGAGCTCGGCGCGAAGACCGTCGCCATCTACCCCTGGGAGGACCGCAACTCGCTGCACCGTATGAAAGCGGACGAGGCCTACCTGATCGGCGATCGGGGCCACCCCGTCCGCGCGTACCTCGACGTCGACGAGATCGTCCGTGTGGCCGTCGAGTCCGGTGCCGATGCGATCTACCCCGGGTACGGCTTCCTCTCGGAGAATCCCCACCTCGCGGCCGCGGCCGCAGCCGCGGGCATCGTCTTCATCGGACCGGGCTCGCCCGTGCTCGAGATGGCCGGGAACAAGGTGACGGCTAAGGAGCATGCCCGAGCGGCCGGGGTCCCCGTCCTCGCATCGTCGCCGCCCTCACGTGACGTCGACGAACTCCTCGCAGCGGCCGACGCGGTCGGGTTCCCCATCTTCGCCAAGGCAGTCGCCGGCGGCGGTGGGCGAGGAATGCGGCGTGTCGAGAAGACTGACGACCTTCGCCCCGCCCTCGAAGAAGCGATGCGCGAGGCGGAGATCGCATTCGGCGATCCGACGATGTTCCTCGAGCAGGCGGTGCTCCGGCCCCGGCATATCGAGGTCCAGATCCTCGCCGACGCAGACGGCTCGACCATGCACCTGTTCGAGCGCGACTGTTCCGTGCAGCGCCGCCACCAGAAGGTTGTCGAGATCGCCCCGGCGCCGCATCTCGACGACAGCATTCGCGAGGCCCTGCATCGGGACGCCATCGCGTTCGCCCGGTCCATCGGGTACGTCAACGCCGGAACGGTCGAGTTTCTCGTGGATACCCTCGGCCCACGGGCCGGCCAGCACGTGTTCATTGAGATGAATCCGCGCATCCAAGTCGAGCACACCGTTACCGAGGAGGTAACCGACGTCGACCTGGTCCAGGCGCAGATGCGCATCGCAGCGGGGGAGAGCCTGGCCGACATCGGTCTGGCCCAAGACACCCTGCGACTGCGCGGCTTCGCCCTCCAATGCAGGATCACGACAGAGGACCCGAGCACCGGCTTCCGACCCGACACTGGCAAGATCAGCACCTACCGCTCGCCGGGAGGCGCTGGCATCCGCATCGACGGCGGCACCGTCGCGGCCGGTGCCCAGATCAGCCCGCACTTCGACTCGATGCTCGCCAAGCTCACCTGCCGCGGGGGGTCGTTCGAGTCGGCGGTCGCACGCGCCCGGCGCGCCCTGGCCGAGTTCCGGATCCGCGGAGTCTCCACGAATATCCCGTTCCTCCAGGGCGTCATCGAAGACCCCGACTTCATCCGTGGCGACATCTCTACGTCCTTCATCGAGGAACGTCCTCACCTGCTTGACGGTCACCGATCGAAGGACCGCGGCACCAAGATCCTGCGATGGATCGCCGAGACGACCGTCAATCAGCCCAACGGCCCCTCGCCGATCAGCATCGACCCCGTCACAAAGCTCCCGGGGCTCGTGAGCCCGGCGCCGCTGCCCCGAGGCTCCCGCGACCTGCTGCTCGAGCGCGGCCCCGAGGGGTTCGCCCGGAACCTGCGGCACCGGCGTGAACTCGCCGTCACCGACACGACGTTCCGCGACGCGCACCAGTCGCTCCTGGCCACCCGAGTCCGCACCGTCGACCTCGTCACCGCGGCCCCGTACGTCGCCGCCACGATGCCCGAGCTCCTCTCGGTCGAGGCCTGGGGCGGCGCCACCTACGACGTGGCCCTGCGCTTCCTAGGCGAAGACCCCTGGCATCGCCTCGCTGCTCTGCGGGAAGCCATGCCCGGCACGGCGATCCAGATGCTCCTGCGCGGCCGGAACACCGTCGGATACACACCGTACCCGACGCGTGTCACCGACGCCTTCGTCCAGGAGGCGGCGTCGACCGGTGTCGATATTTTCCGGATCTTCGACGCTTTGAACGACGTGTCGCAGATGCGACCCGCTATCGATGCCGTCCTAGCGACCGGAACTACCGTCGCTGAGGTCGCGCTCTGCTACACGGGCAATCTGCTCAGCCCGAAGGAAGATCTCTACACGCTCGACTACTACCTGAGGCTCGCCGACGAAATCGTCCGGACCGGTGCGCACGTCCTTGCGATCAAGGACATGGCGGGTCTTCTCCGTCCGCAGGCCGCCTCCGTCCTCGTCACCGCGCTGCGCGACCGGTTCGACCTGCCCGTCCACCTGCACACTCACGACACGGTCGGTGGTCAACTGGCCACTCTGCTCGCGGCCAGCCAGGCCGGGGTCGACGCCGTCGATGTCGCCAGCGCACCTCTGTCCGGGACGACCAGCCAGGTCTCAGCGTCGGCGCTCGTCGCCGCCCTGGAAGACACCGAGCGTGACACAGGGTTGTCGTTCGCCGCCGTCGTGGCCCTTGAGCCGTATTGGGAGGCGGTCCGGCACCTGTACCAACCGTTCGAGTCGGGTCTGAGGTCACCGACGGGCCGTGTCTACGACCACGAGATCCCGGGCGGGCAGCTCTCCAACCTTCGCCAGCAGGCGATCGCTCTCGGGCTCGAGAACGACTTCGAATTGATCGAAGACATGTATGCGGCGGCGGATCGGATCCTGGGGCGCTTGCCGAAGGTGACCCCCTCGTCAAAGGTCGTCGGCGATCTCGCCCTCCACCTCACAGCCGTGGGGGCGGACCCGGCAGACTTCGCGGTGAACCCGGGTGCCTACGACATCCCTGACTCGGTCGTGCGATTCATGGCCGGCGAACTCGGCGACCTTCCAGGCGGCTGGCCGGAGCCGTTCCGCACGAAGGTACTGGCCGGGCGGACCGTCGACCTATCCGTCGAGAAACTCAGCCCCGACGACGACGCAGCCCTCGACTCGGCCGGCCCCGTTCGCCGCGAGACGCTCAACCGTCTGCTGTTCCCCGGGCCGGCGGCTCAGCACCGCGCGAGGCTCGCGGAGTACGGAGACCTGTCGATGGTGAACACTCGCGACTACCTCTACGGCCTCCGGGCGGGCGAGGAGTCCCAGGTGCACATCGCCCCGGGCGTCGACATCCTGATCGGACTCGAAGCCATCGGCGACCCCGACGAGAAGGGCATGCGCTCGGTCATGGCGACCATGAACGGGCAGCTTCGCCCGGTGGTCGTGCGTGACTTCTCGGTCGGCGTCGACGTCAAACCCGTCGAGAAAGCCGACGCCGCGTCACCCGGCCACGTCGGAGCACCCTTCTCGGGAGTCGTGACCCTCAGGATCACGGCGGGTGACCACGTCGAGGTCGGCCAGACGGTCGCCACTATCGAAGCCATGAAGATGGAGGCCTCGATCACATCCCCGGTCGCCGGCACGGTCTCCCGAGCGCTCATCGACGGATCCGCGGCGGTCGAAGCAGGCGACCTTCTCGTCGACATCCTGATCCTCCGACCCACGAAAGGTGTCTCCGCATGAGCGCCATCACACCCACCCCCGCCCGCGTCACCCCGTCGGCACGAGTCACGCTCAGCGACCGCATCGCGACGTCTGCGCGCACGGGCCGCGACGCCGTGGCTCGCGACGCGGCCCTGATCATCTCGGGGGCCGCCCTCGTCGCCGGCCTCGCCCAGGCTTCCATCCCGATGTTCCCGGTACCCATCACCGGCCAGACACTGGGAGTGCTCCTGGTCGGCCTGACTCTTGGCATGCGCCGTGGCGGGCTGGCCCTACTGCTCTACGGCGTCGTGGCGCTCGCCGGGGCGCCCATCCTCGCCGGAGGCGCGGGAGGTCTCGCGTCGTTCGGCTCCCCGAGCTTTGGCTTCGTCATCGGCTTCATACCGGCGGCGGCCCTGGCCGGCTGGCTGGCGGAGAAGCGGTGGGATCGGACCGTGCTGAAGACGCTCGCGGCCGGATCGGCCGCGAGCGTTGTGCCTTTCCTGGTCGGTGTCCCGTGGCTCTACGCCAGTCTCGACCGTCTCGGGCCAACGGTGTGGCAAGGCGAAATGGGTGCGCACAGTGTGCTTGAGGCGGCGATCGCCGGGGGAGTGACACCGTTCCTGCTCGGTGGTCTCGTCAAGGCCGCGATCGCCGCGATTGTGCTCCCGGCGGCGTGGCAGAGCGTGCGACGCATCGACAAGCTCTGAAGAAGGACTCGTAACTACGGGGCGAAGCGGTAGCTGTTACGCGGAATCCCAGCGACGGTTCTGATCCCCACTCGCGCGCTCACGAGGAGCGCCGAGCCACGCGCGTCGCCTGCACTTGCGCTTCGCTGACGGCGGGCTCGTGGAGAGGGCTGGCCGCCGACCGGAGCCCGGCGATCGAGATTTCGATTTGGCGGCGCCACGCGCGCGTGGAGTCGGCGCCGGTGACTTCGATGATTCCGCGGAGCGACCAGAACAGCACATCGACGTCCGTCAAGCTGGCGTCGGGGCGTATCCGACCCTCGCGTTGGGCGTCGTGAAGGAGAACCTTGACCGTCTCTCGGTAGTCCTGGCGGAGCCGAGCGGTGCCGTCGTCGCTCCACATGCGGCCAAGGCAGCCGCGAGCGTCGGCCTGGATCTGGCCGGCGGCGTAGAGGAATCTCTCTAGGCCGCGCCCTTCGGGCTCGTCGAGGGCGGCCTGCGCCTCGGCCATAAGGTCGCCGACGAGCTCGCGGACGAGTTCGGTGATCAGGGCGTCCTTGGTCGGAAACCTCCTGTACAGCGTCCCGATGCCAACGCCCGCGGCTCGGGCGATCTCGTCGACGCCGATCTCGAGGCCATGCTCGGCGAACACGTGGCGCGCCGCCGCGATCAGCTTCTCGCGATTTTCCGACGCGACCCGACTGATTTCCTGGCGGTGGGCCTGCTGCTTGGTGCTCGTGGTCACGATGTCGTTACTCCGATTCGTCACCGACGACGGTACCGCCTGCGACCAGGGCGAGCTCCGCGTGCTCCAGGGCGACTTCTGGTTCCGCGCGGTGGCCTCTGACTAGGGTGCGCTTGACGCTCGGGATGAGAAGACCGGCGATGGCGCTCACGACGAGCACGCCAGCGAGGACTGCGAACCCGGTCGTGTAGCCCGACTCCAGCGGCAGACCGGTCGGAGCCAGGTGAGCGGTGACGACGCTGCCGATCATGGCGGCTCCGATGGATCCGCCGATCGAGCGGATGTTGGCGTTCATGCCCGAGGCGACGCCGGTCTGCTCGCGGGGGACGGCGTTGACGATGATGCTCGAAGAGGCCGCGAACACGAGGCCGAATCCGATGCCGGTAATGGCGGTGGCCAGGTAGATCTCCCAGGTATGCGCGTGGACGAAGGCCAGCAACAGCAGGGCGACGACGGAGAGGATGGCGCCGAACACGAGGGTGCTCTTGGATCCGACGCGACGAGCGACGCGTCCGGCGACGAGCCCCATGAGGAACATGGCAACCGACTGGGGCAGGATCATGAGGCCCGATTCGGTGATCGTCCGCCCGAACCCGTAACCCGTGGAGGTCGGCGTCTGCAGGAACTCAGGCAAGAAGGCGAAGAGTGAGAAGAGGGCGGCACCGAAGAGCAGGGCGACGATGTTGATCGCCCAGACGGAGCGCACCGCCATGAGGCGCATGTCGACGAGCGGGTTATCGGAGCGCAGCTCGACGAGCACCCAGATCGCGCCAACTATCACGGCGACGACAATCAGGCTGATGACTCGGACGGACCCCCAGCCCCAATCTGATCCCTCGCTGATGGCCACGAGCAGGGCGACGAAGGCCATGGCCATCAGCGCTGCCGCCAGCCAGTTGATCCTGCCCGGCGTCGGGATCTCTGATTCCGGGACGAGCGCGATCGCGGCGATCGCGGCTGCACCGATCATGATCAACGGGATCCAGAACAGCCAGTGGTAGTCGAGCAAGGCCACGATGGGGCCGGCCAGGACGACGCCGAGACCCCCGCCGATGGCCGTCAGCGAAGCGATGAGGCCGACCGCTCCGCCGACCTTTTCGGCGGGGAACTCGTCGCGAATGATGCCGAATGCAAGTGGAAGGACACCACCACCGAGACCTTGGATCACGCGGGCGACGATCATGATCGGCAGGCTCGTGGCGAGCGCAGCGAGCAGGGAACCGATGGCCAGGGCGATCAGAGCGATTACGAAGATTCTCTTCTTTCCGCGCATGTCGCCGAGACGTCCGAGGATCGGAGTGAAGATCGCCGCTGACAGGAGGTAGGAGGTCAACACCCAGGTCACGTCGCTCTGCGTCGTGTGCAGTGCGGCCTGGATGGTGGGGAGCACCGGCGTCACCAGCGACTGCAACAGCGAGAAGGCGCCGACGCCGACGGCGAGGACGGCGAACGTCACCTGGTGGTGAGTGCGGGCGGCGGAGGTAGGCATGATTCCTCTCGAACAAGGCGGAGCGGGCGCTCCGCCTGTTACTGTACACGAGGCGGAGCGATCGTTCCGCCTCGAACGATCATGAGCACGAATTGGATGAGGGCATGCGCGTAGTACGACTGGGAACACAAGGGCTCACCGTCTCACCTCTCGGGCTGGGGTGCATGGGGATGAGCGCCTTCTATGGCGGAAGCGAGGAAACCGAATCGGTTGCGACGATTCGCCGGGCGCTCGATCTGGGAATCACCCTCTTCGACACCGCCGAGGTCTACGGGCCCTTCGCCAACGAGGTCCTCCTCGGCAAATCACTCGGAGCTGACCGAGATCGGGTTTCGATAGCCACGAAGTTCGCGGTCGAAATCGACGATGACGGAAGCGTGAAAACCGTCAACGGGTCGCCCGCTTACGCCCGGAAAGCCCTTGAGCGGTCTCTCCGGCACCTCGGGACGGACCATGTCGACCTCTACTACTTGCACCGGGTCGACCCGAAGACCCCCATCGAAGACACCATTGGCGCCATGGGTGACTTCGTCAGCGAGGGTAAAGTGCGCTTCATTGGAGTCTCCGAGACCTCCGCAGAAACGCTGCGGCGCGCGCACGCCGCATTCCCCATCACCGCTATCCAATCCGAGTACTCGCTGTTCGAACGCGATGCGGAGCACAACGGAGTGTTGGACACAGCCCGTGAGCTCGGTATCGGATTTGTCCCCTTCTCGCCGCTTGGGCGCGGATTCCTCTCTGGCGCTTTCACCCGTCAGAGTGACCTTCCCGATGGAGACGCCCGACGGAATCTCCCACGATTCAGCGACGACGCGATCGCAGCGAACCTTCGGGTGGTCGATGCGCTCCGAGCCATCGCAGACCGAAAGAACATCACGACCGCCCAACTCGCGCTCGCCTGGCTCCAGGCAGCGGGGACCGTTCCGATCCCCGGCACGACCAAGAGGGCACGACTCGACGAGAACGCCAGCTCGGTTGAGGTCGACCTCACCGATGAAGATCTCGCCGACATCGACGACGCGTCGCCGCGCGGAAAGGTCGTCGGCGCGAGGAACACCGAAGCAGGGATGGCGCGCGACCGACTCTGACCTGGACGCTGATTCCAAAACCGGGCAGGACTAGGCAAGAAAGAGGACCTCGAGCATCATGGCGCGGTAGTCACGGCTGACAAAACGGCGGCGACCGTCTGCGTCCTCTCCAGTTGGCTGTCGGAGACGACAGGAACGTGGGATATCACGGTCACATCGAGACCTCGGATCGAAGCTCGAACTCAGATCAATTCTTCACAACATAAAATACGCGTCCAACAGCCCTTTGTTTTAGGGCAATTTACGGATGAAAGCGAGATCGTCTCTCGACAATATAGAAAACACGCGATACTCTGGCCCGACTTGGCAGAGACCGAGGAGCGATGCGACCGAAACCTGCTTCAACGACGAAGGGTGTTCTTCAATGAGCCGTCTACGTGATCAATTCACCACCACCATCCGGACACGGGAAGTGAACCAGGAGGAGTTCCGCGCGCACGTGAAAGTTGCCGAAACCTGGGTCCTGCTCGCGTGTGCCGTCCTGATCACGGGCGACCGCAACCTTCTTGCCCAGTACCTCGACCGCGTCGGCAAGCCGGCGTCCCTCGCAGTGTTCAAGGGCGTCACGGCGGGGGACGCTGGCGATCCTGCTGCGCGAGCCGAGCTCGTGGATCTGTTGGCCAACCATCTCGCCGACGCGAACCAGATCGAATACTTCGGAACCGACGACCACGAGGTCATGGGGCTCATCAATGACCTCGCCGCAGGATTCGCCGTCCCACGCGATCAGCTCAAGATGAATCTTCAGCAGAGCGGCTTCGTGCCGGACGATCGCAGTGTCCCCCCGACGAAAACGCCCGCGCCGACACTGGACGTCGCGATCATCGGCGCCGGGATGACGGGCATCGACGCCGCGGTCAAAGCCAAAGACCGCGGATTCTCATTTGCCGTCTACGAACTCGAAGATGGCCCAGGAGGCCTGTGGTGGTCGCAGCGGTACCCCGGCGTCGGCGTCGACACGCCGGCGCTGTTCTACTCACTCTCGTGGCACGCCACGCCTGACTGGAGTCTTTACTATCCGAAGGGCGAGGAGTACCGCGCCTACCTGATCTCGATCGTCGAAAAATATGATCTTCACGATCATCTCCATTTTGCCAGCAAGGTAACCCGGTTGAGGTGGTTGGATGACGAAAATCGCTGGGAGATCACTATCACGTCGACGGTCGATCACAGCACGACAGTTGTCACCGCTGCCACCGTCATCACGGCTGCAGGAAACCTGAATCGGGCGAAGTACCCGGATGTCTCCGGTATCGAGACATTCGCCGGCCGTTCCGTTCACACGGCTAATTGGGAAGAGACGGATCTCTCGGGCAAGAGGGTGGGCGTCGTCGGCGTCGGTGCGGCCGGGGTTCAGGTCATCGCCAGCATTGCCCCCATTGCCGAACATGTCACGGTGTTCCAGCGTCAGGCGCACTGGATCTCCCCGAATTTCCTCGGTGACGGTGTCGTGACCGACGACGAGAAGTGGCTCCGTCGCCACCTTCCTTTCTATCTGCAGCTGCTGCGTCTCTCCATATTCTCGAATTCCAACCTCTCCTCCCGGGCTGGTAACGCGGTGGATGAAGAGTGGTTGGCCACCCACGGCGGCCTCTCCGTCTCGGAGGACAACGAAAGCGCGCGTCTTGTCTGCTTGAACTACATCAACGAGGTCTTCGGTGAAGGATCCGAACTGGCCGAGAAGCTGACGCCGCACTTCGCATTCGGCGGCAAACGTCCCGTCCGCGACCCTGCCGATGTGAACCGGGGCGGTTACTACTGGGCCTATCTCCAACCCCACGTCGACCTCGTCACAGAGCCGATTTCGAGCGTTGTGCCTGAGGGGATTCTGACCGCCGACGGCGAGCTCGTCGAACTGGATGAAATCATCTGGGCATCGGGGATGACCCTCGACTACCTGTCGACGATTGAGATCATCGGGAGGGAGGGCAGGATCCTCGGCGAAATCTGGGGTGACGACCCGCGCACGTTCCTCGGAGGAACGGTACCTGGCTTCCCCAACCTTTTCGTTCAGGACGGACCCAACACCGGTGTGGCCAACGGGGGTGGCGGCCA
>JAODMX010000153.1 GCA_025464735.1 Frondihabitans sp.
CGCGGCGCCGACCAGTGCGAACAGACCGATCGCGGTCTGGCCGAACCCGAACTGGGCGATGAGATGGAAGGCGATCGCCGTCCAGAACGCCGTGAAGGCGCCGAAGATGAGCGCCTGGCTGATGGCCCGTCGCCGCAGTGGCTCGTGGTGGCGCACGAGCGTGAGCATCGAACGCAGCAGTTGGCCGTAGGGAGGCGGGTCGACCGGGTGACGCTTGGGCAGGATCCTGGACAGCAGGATCGACAGCACCACCATCACCACCGCGCTCATCAGGTAGATCGACGACCATCCCCAGGCGGCGGCGACGAAACTCGACAGCGTTCTGGCCAGCAGGATCCCAAGCAGAAGCCCCATCATGACCTGGCCGACCACGCGCCCGCTCTGCCCTTCCGGGGCGAGGTTGGCGGCGATGGGGATGATCACCTGGACCACGACGCTCGTGACCCCGATCAGCACGGATACCGCCAGGAAGACCGAGAACGTCGGGGCGAATGCTGCGATGAGCAGGGCCGCTGCGGTGCCCAGCAGAGTCCACGCCGCCAGCCCGCGGTTCTCCACCTTGTCGCCGAGCGGCACGAGCACGATCATCCCGATCGCGTAGCCGATCTGCGTCAGCGTGACGACGAGCGCCGCTGCGCCCTCGGTGACGTGGAAGTCGTGAGCGATGAGCCCGAGCAGCGGCTGCGAGTAGTAGATGTTGGCGACCGTGAACCCACAGGTGAGGGCCATGACCACGGTGACGAGGCGAAGACTGCGCACGTGCGGCGGCTCAGCGGACGGGGACCGTGGCAACGAGGAATCGCCGGACGAACGGGTACACCGTTCCGTGCGGCCCGGGCGGATAGGCCGCCAGGAGTGCGGCGGCGTGCTCCGCCTCGAAGGCGGTCGTGTCGTCGGCGTCAAGGACGGAGAGCACCGGGCGGAGACGCGTGCCACGCCCCCGGTCGAGGACGGCGTCTGCGAGGAGTGGGCGCCAGCGCTCCGATCGGTCCTGGTCGCGGAGCAGCATGTGATCCGGGCTGTCGAAGTTCGCCGGCGCCTGCATCGTGAACGTCGCCCCCGCGGGCAGGGCGGCGAACCACCGCGTCATCAGCGAGGAGCGGTCGGGGTTCCGGCGTGTGGTGGTCATGACCTCGACGATACGCGCCCGCCGGCATCCCACTGCCGTGTCGTTTTTTCGCTAGTGACCCCCAGGATCCTGAGTCATTATTGAGCCATGGAACTCGACGAAACGCAGGCGCGCGGCGCGGTAAAGAGCCGCGACCAGCGTTTCGACGGCGTCTTCTACACGGCCGTCCTCACCACGAAGATCTACTGCCGGCCGAGCTGCCCGGCCCGCACCCCGAAGGACGCCAACATGCGGTTCTACCCGTCGGCAGCCGCCGCGCAGGCAGCCGGATTCCGCGCCTGCAAGCGTTGCCGGCCCGATGCGACACCGGGCTCTCCGGAGTGGAACGTGCGCTCCGACACCGTGGCCAGGGCCATGCGGCTGATCGGCGACGGCATCGTCGATCGTGACGGCGTTCCGAGCCTCGCAGCGCACCTCGGCTACAGCGTGCGCCAGATCGAACGGCTCCTTCAGGAGGAGCTCGGCGCCGGCCCGCTCGCCCTCGCCCAGGCGCAACGAGCGCAGTCCGCCCGCACCCTCATCGAGGCAACCGAGATGTCGATGACCGATATCGCCTTCGCGGCGGGGTTCTCCTCGGTCAGGGCGTTCAACGACGTCGTCCGCGCGACCTACGCCACGACACCGAGCGACCTGCGCGCGAACGTGCGGAAATCGCCTTCTGCACCACAGAGATCCAGCGTCATCTCGCTTCGCCTGGCCTTCCGGCGGCCCCTCGATCCGTCCAACCTGCTCGGGCACCTGATCGCCACGGCCGTGCCGGGCGTCGAGGAGTACCGCGACGGCGCGTACCGGTCGACGCTGCGCCTCCCGCGCGGCTGGGGTATTGCCTCCGTCCGCCCGCCAGAGGGATCGGCGTTCCCGGTCACCCTCCACCTCAGCGACGTCCGCGATCTCGCCGCCGCCGTGAGTCGCTGCCGTCGTCTGCTCGACCTCGACGCCGATCCGGTGGCGATCATGGCGGCGCTGGGCACCGACTCGCGCCTTCGGGAGCTCGTTGAGGCTGTGCCCGGGCGTCGTGTGCCCCGGATCCTCGACCCCGAGTCGTTCGCCCTGCGCGCTGTCATCGGGCAGCAGGTCTCCACGGCCGCCGCGCGAACCCACACCGGTCGGTTGGTCGAGCGATTCGGCGAACCGATCGTCGACCCCGACGGAGGCCTGACCCGTCTCTTCCCGCGCGCCGCCGACGTCGTCGCCCGGGCGGACGAGGTCGACGACGTGCTGAAGATGCCCGCGACCCGTCGTCGTACCCTCCTCGCAATGGCCGGCGCGCTCGCGGACGGCACGGTCGAGCTCGGCGCAGGTGCCGACTGGCGGGCGGCGCGGCAGGCCCTCCTCGCGCTGCCCGGCATCGGCCCCTGGACGACCGAGACGATCGCGATGCGAGCTCTCGGCGACCCCGACGCGTTCGTCGCGAGCGATCTCGGGGTGCTCAAGGCCGCTCGCTCGCTCGGGCTTCCCGGCGACGCCGTGGGCTTGGAGCGCGCGTCCCTGGCGTGGTCGCCCTGGCGCGCCTACGCCGTCCAATACCTGTGGGCACTCGCCCCGCACGCCGTGAACCACCCGCCCGAGACGTCGCTCCCGCGATGGACACCCGAGGCGGCCATTCTCGAAGGAGTCAGCGCATGAGCTACACCGTCATCGAATCACCGATCGGCGACCTCACCCTCGTGGCCGACGACACGTCCGAGGCCCTCAAGGCCCTCTATATGGTCGGTCACCGTCACGCCCCCGAGCTCTCAGCTTTCGGCCCGCGGGTCGACGGAGACGACGAGCGCCGGATCTTCAGCACCGTGACAACGCAGCTCACCGAGTACTTCGGCGGAACCAGGCAGTCGTTCGATGTCGCCACGGCTCCGGTCGGCACTCCCTTCCAACTCGCCGTCTGGGAGGCCCTGCGGTCCATCCCGTTCGGCGAGACCCGGACCTACGGAGAACTCGCGATCACTCTCGGCAACCCGAAGGCGGTGCGTGCCGTCGGGCTCGCCAATGGCCGGAACCCGCTCAGCATCATCGTCCCGTGTCACCGCGTGATCGGCGCGAACGGGGCCATGACCGGCTTCGGGGGTGGAATCGAGCGCAAGGAGTACCTGCTCGAGCTGGAGGGGTATCTCCCCGTGCATCCTGCGCTCTTTGCCTGAAGCGCTCCCGGGCATGCGGCCGGGCGGCGTAGCCTGGGAGTGACGATCGAGCAGTGTGGAGGCCTGGCCGATGGCGCCGAACGACAATCGCACCGAACGCGACCCCAGCGTCGCTGCCGCTCGCTACCGCATCGGCAAAGACGCGCCAGCTGAGCCGGAACGCGGCCCGACGGCCGACGAGCTCCGCGCGATCGCGAAGACGACGCTCGATCGGGCCATCGATCGCGGCGACTTCGACAACCTTCCGCTGGCGGGCAAGCCGCTTCCCGGCCTCGGATCCGGAACGTACGATCCCGACTGGTGGGTCAAGGCCCTCGTCGAGCGGGAGGGGCTGTCAGGCGTCGCGCCTCCAGCGCTGTCGCTCCGCACCGAGAACGAGAAGCTCGACGATCTGCTGGACACGATGGCGAGCGAAGCCTCCGTGCGCGCCACGGTCGCGGACTTCAACGCCCGGATCGTTGAGGCACGGCGCCAGCTGGCGGGCGGCCCGCCCGTCGTCACCCCGACGCGGGAGCCCGACCGCGAGGTCGCACGCTGGCAGTCCCGCCGCGACGCCCGAAGGGCCGTCGCCGTCGCCGCTGCGGCGAGCGAAGCGTCGCCGCCCCCCAGTTGGCGCGAGCGTCGCCGGTCGGCGCGCGAGGCGCGTCGCCGCCCGTAGTCTGCGCGCGCTGGCGCTCGCCGGGCTCAGACCTTCTCCCGCCAGCTACCCCGCGCCACGTATGTCACCATCACATTGATGACGGCGACGGTCGGCACGGCGAAGAGCGCGCCGGGCACGCCCGCGATGTAAGAGCCGCCGGCCACCGCGAAGACGACGGCCAGCGGGTGGACCCGCACGGCGGTGCCCATCACCAGCGGTTGCAGCACGTGTGCCTCGAGGAGATGGACGCCGAGCACGCCCGCCAGCATGATCAGTGCCTGGAACGGCCCGACGAAGATGAGGGCGATGATCACGGCGAATGCCCCCGAGACGATGGCGCCGACCACGGGAATGAACGAGGCGAGGAAGACGAGAACACCGATTGGCACGGCGAGAGGCAGGCCGAGGAAGAACGCAACCAGGCCGACGCCGAGGCCATCGACGGCGGCGACGAAGATCTGCACTCGGACGAAGGTCGCCAGCGTGGTCCAACCGGACTGACCGGCGCCGTCGATCGCCGGACGAGCGCGGCGGGGGAACAGGCGCACGACCCACTTCCACACGCCCTCGCCATCGATCAGCATGAAGATCGTCGCGAAGATGGTCAGGAGGGCGTCCGCCACGAAGTGCCCCGCGCCCACTCCGAAGGCGGCCACACCGGAGAGCAACGTCTTACTGCTCGATTGAAGTGCCGTCAGCGCTTTGCCGATGTAATTGTTGTAATCGGAGCTCGTCAGGTTGAAGGGTGGTGCCGCGAGCGCCGCTTTGATTCGGTCGAAGGATGAGACCGACTCCTTCTCGAGGGCGGGAAGTCCCGCACGTACCTGCCACACGACGAGGAGGACGAGCCCCCCGAAGAGGACGAGAGCGCCGAGAAGGGTGACGACGATGGCCGCCCACTTCGGCCATCGTCGGTGCACGAGAGCCGTGACGACCGGCTTCAGCAACGCCGAGATGAGCAGTGCGATCAAGAAGGGCACGACGATCTCGCTCAGGGTCTCGATCAACCAGACGAGCGCCGCCAGGCAGGCGAGAACGACAAGGATCCGCCAGCCCCAGGCTCCGGCGATCTTCATACCGTTCGTGACGCTGCCGTCGCCCTCGGCGCGTCCGACGTTGTCGCCCGCGGGCGAGGCTTTGCTTCCGGGGAGTCTCATGGGTGCAGTCTGCTGCTTTCTGTGCCGATCGGGGGCAGCACGGGGGTGCTGTCCGGGGAGGGATACAGAATCTAGACGCTTCTGCACCGCGATTCGTCACGGAACTCGTTCACCAGAGGCGGTGGTGGCGGTCGTAGGGTAGCGACATGAAGAACGACGCGCTCGTCCTCGCCGGAGGCGGAGTCGCTGGCATCGCCTGGGAGATCGGGGTCCTCACGGGCCTTCAGGAGGCTCGACCCGAGTTCGTCGATCAACTCCTTGCGCCCACGACGACCCTGGTCGGAACGTCAGCGGGATCGACGGTCGCGGCGCAGCTCGCGCTCGGCCTGCCGCTGCCCGACCTGTTCGCCTCGCAGTTGGCCGAGACGACCGCCGAACTCCTGGTCGACGTCGACCTCGGCGCCTTCCTCCAGACGATGACGGAGATCGTGGCTGGTGCGACCTCGCCCGACGAGCAGCGGCGTCGTGTCGGCGCGATGGCTCTCGCCGCTCAAACGTCATCGACCGCGGCACGGATGGCCGTCATCGAGGCAAGGATCCCGACGCCCGACTGGCCCCATCGCCCGCTCAGGATCTCCGGAGTGAACGCGCGCACCGGCGAACTGAGAGTGTTCGACGCCACGTCGGAGGTCTCCCTCATCGACGCGGTTGCGGCGAGCTGTGCCGTTCCCGGGATCTGGCCGACGGTCGAGATCGCCGGTGAGAACTACATGGACGGCGGGATGCGGACGGTGGCCAACGCCGACCTCGCGGCAGGTGCGGACCGGGTGCTCATTCTCGTTCCGGGCCGCGAGACCGGTCCCCTCGGAGCTGCCCTGCCGGCCGACGAGCTGGCGAGCCTCGCACCGGGCCGCGTGCATTCGGTGTTCGCCGACGAGGCTTCAGTCGGGGCGATGGGACTGAACCCGCTGGATCCGGCGACCCGGCGTCCGACAGCGCTGGCCGGTCGCGCGCTCGGCCTTCAGATCGCCGACGTGGTCGCCGATTTCTGGCGCTGACGGGGCCGCAGACACCCTGTTAGCCACTGATCTCGGACGCGGGTGGAACGGC
>JAODMX010000219.1 GCA_025464735.1 Frondihabitans sp.
AGCTGTTGGTTCCATGCTTGCATCTTGTGGATCCTCTTCGCGTCGTTTCACGGCAGTCGTCCGACGCCGTTTCCGTTGCGGATCCCCTTGTGGCTCGAGGACTACGATTTATTCGCGAGCGCGCGGAAGTGAATACATCAGTGCGCTCGGTCGAACGACACGTGGGACTCTCCCGGCGCTCTCTCGACTATCGGTTCGTCAATTCCGTGGGCCGCACCGTGCACGAAGACATTTTGCGCACGCGAATGGAGCGGGTCGCTCAGCTCCTCATTGACACCGATTGGACGCTGGCCGAACTCGCAGAGCGGTTGCAGTTTCGTCACGCGGAGTACATGGGCGTTGTGTTCAAGCGTTACAACGGCGTCTCGCCGGGCGCGTATCGGCGGGCGAATCGAACCGCCGGGCCGGTCTAACAACGCCAAGCACAAAGGGCGATCGCGGCTGCAGCGGCGCTCGGGTATCGGTTTGATAGTAGCGACAGCCAGTCACATGCCAATCCAGGAGGCACAAAATTACTGATATGCGTACACGCCGTGTACCGCTCGGCAACCTTGACCCCGCAGCGGATTACTCAATGGTTCGGATGCGCGATGGGGTCCGCTTGAACACCGCCGTCTATTCGCCGCGTGGCAAGGGGCCATTTCCGGTCGTGCTGACACGGCTGCCCTACGACGTCACGGCGAGTGACGTGTTTATCGCCGAGGTCGCACCGGTTGTCACGGCGCACGGCTTCGTCTTGGTCGCGCAAGACTGTCGTGGAAAGGCGCGCTCAGGAGGCAACCTCCGCATGTGGGTGAATGAGGTCGACGACGGCGTAGACACCATGGATTGGCTCGCCGAGCGAGGCTGGTGCAACGGGTCGGTTTTCTTATGGGGGGATTCGTACTCGGCCTTTACGCAATGGGCGATCGCCGCATCCGGCCATTCGGCGCTTGCCGCGATGGCGCCCCGCAACACATCGTCAGATGTCGGCGGGGGCTGGCTGCATCGTCAGCAAGTGCCGCGGCTGCTGTTCCCCGGGCTCTGGTCGGCCCATGCAGCCGTCGATCACTCGATGTACGACGTCGGCATGGCCGACATGGACTGGGGCTTGTTTGCTCCGAGGGAACTCCACGCGCATTCGCTCGAAGGATTGGCCTCAACGGAATATCCAGCATGGGGGCAGCGCCCGGTCGATGCATGGCCGCAAGCCGTTTACGGCGCCGCCGACCCGCTGGCCGTGCGGGTACCGGTGCTGCATGTCGGTGGATGGTTTGACGAGTTCCGTCACGTGCAGATGCGGGAGTGGAAGCAAGCTCGACAGCTCAATCCTTCGCTGCACTATCTCGAAATGCGCCCAACTGATCATGTCGACTTCGTCATGGGTTCGCCAAGCTCCGGCGACATTTGGAGCGAGCGGCAGCGCCGCGTTCGGGATCGGCCCGAGTCCTTCATTGAACCGCAGCTCACATTCTTCGAGTGGATTCTTGGCCGACGCGACCAGCCATATCCTCCGATCACGATCACGGCCGCCTTCTCGACCGAGCCAGCATCGGAGCCTGCGCATGGGCCCAATACGATCTTCCTTCGGTCGGATGGCAGCCTCGGAGACCAGGCAGGCACGATAAACCAGGGGTGGCTGCATGATCCGGCACACCCTGTCCCATCGACGCAACCGGACGAGATCAGTTGGGCTGCCATTCCGGCGGATGATCTCGCGATCACGGAGCGAGACGATGTTCTGACTTTCTCCGGCGCGCTGTCGTCCGCACCTTGGACTATCCGTGGGGATCTATCGCTGCGGGTACGTATTCACACGCCCGGGCGTCGCCGCACGCACATTATGGCGAAGCTGCTCGACATCGCACCCGACGGCAGTTCCCTCCGAATCGCCGATGGTGCGGCGGTAGTCAAGAGCGACGGCGCTACGGTCAATCTGGTTGATCTCGGGCCTACCTACTACGTTGTCAGATCCGGTCATCGGTTGACATTGCTGCTGTCGAGCTCCGAGTACCCGCGATACGCGCTGCAGCCGATCGACTGGAACGACCCCTGGGGTGAACCTGACCTGAGTCAGGTTGAACACTATCTGGTAGGCGACAATGAGACGGCCCCCGCGATTCTGATAACGCCCTCGTTCTAGGCCACGCCGGCGCGGAGCCGGCCGCGCTCAGAGTCGGAGATGAATGACGCGTCGATTGAATTCAGCGCCAGCGTCTGGATTTGGTCCTCAGACAGGTCGAACGCGGCTTGCACTGCCCGAACGTTGTCCTCGAGGTACCCGCCGAAATAGGCAGGATCGTCCGAGTTGATCGTGACTTTCATGCCGAGGGCGAGCATGCGGGGAAGTGGGTGATCCTCGATAGACCTGACTGCCCGCAACCGCACGTTCGACAGCGGGCACACCGTCAGGGGGATCGCGTCGGCGACGAGTCGTTTGACCAGAGACTCGTCCTCGAGCGCGCGGATTCCGTGATCGATTCGTTCGGCGCCCAACATGTCGAGCGCCTGCCATACGTAGTCGGGCTCTCCGTCCTCGCCCGCATGCGCAACTACATGGAGACCGGCCGCCCTAGCACGATCGAACGTCCGCACGAACTGCGACGGCGGGTAGCCAACCTCCGCCGAGTCCAAGCCAAGTCCCAATATCGGGATACCGGTCTCGAGCACCTCATCCAGCATCGCATCGGCCGCCGTCACGGGTTCATCTCGAAGGACGCACGCGATGATGCCGCCGCTAATACCCAGATTCGCCTCAGCCCACTGCAGGGCCCGGGAGACGCCACGAAGCACGACTGCAGCGGGGATCCCGCGTTTCGAGTGAGCCTGCGGGTCCACAAAGAGCTCGACGTGCCCGATGGCTGCTCGCTTTGCCCTGCGCAGGTAGGCAGCCGTCATCTCGAAAAAGTCGTCCTCGGTGCGAAGTACCCGCATGTTCTCGTAATAGAGATCGAGAAACGACTGCAAATCACGGAACTGATACCGGCGAGACAGGGACGCTTCGTCCGGATCGATCAGGTCGATCTTGTTGGCACGAGCCCGGTCAAAAATCATTGCCGGCTCGAGCGTGCCCTCGATGTGGATGTGCAGCTCTGCCCACGCAGCAGTCATTGGGTCCTCCGAGGATCCGTAAGGGTATGGTGTACGTAACAACTAGACAATAACGAAGTGAGTGTAAATGAGCACGGCCTGGAAGAGCATTTCTATCAACACGAAACCCGCAGAAGGGTTCCCGGCACCGGTCCACTACGTCGACCTCACTGACAAACTGCGCCAGATTGCCAGCGTCGGCAGTGGCGATGGCCTGCTGCACGTGTTCGTTCCGCACACCACTGCAACTCTCATCTTCAACTCCGGCGTCGACGGGACCACCCTGCAGGACATCAGACTGTTCATCGAGCAGCAGATTCCGGTTGACCGCCCGTTCGTACATCTATACGACGGCCCGCAAGATGCTGCCGCGCACGTTCGCTGCGTCTTTGGCGTCCAGTCGCTGTCGGTGCCGATC
>JAODMX010000223.1 GCA_025464735.1 Frondihabitans sp.
ATTTCCTCACTGTGGCCGATGTCTCTCAGATGATGCGCGATCTCCCGATGCGCACTGCGGCTCGAGTTTCCGGCACAGGCAGCCTGATCACGTACCTGCTTCGCATCTCCACTGTCGAACCGATCCTCGGCCCCACTCGCGAGACGCTGCCCGAGATCCACATCGACGTCGAGTCAGCGAGGCGCGACGAGGTCGACCGCGCGATCTTCGACCGCTACGGGACCAACCGGGTGGCGTTGGTCTCGAGGCACCCTGACGGTGTGATCCTCGGCGATTCACACCTCCTCGGCCTGACCCCGGTGCAACCGAGCACCAGGGGACTCCCGATGAGCCAGTTCGACGAGCACGACCTGAATGATGTCGGCCTTGTGAAGCTCGACATCCTCGGGGTGCCGCTGCAATCGTCGATGGCCTTCGCCCTCGACGAGATCGAACGGATCAACAGCACCCGCGCGGCGTCCGCCGGTGCCCTCCCGATCGACGCCCCCTACGTCGATCGGCAGGGCCGGATCGAACTCGATGCGATCCCCCGCGAGGTCGAGCCGACCCACGAGGCCGACCACCCGCATCCGTCGTTCGATCTGCCGACCTACCAGAGCGCGTGGCTCAAGGCGCATTATCCGGCGGAGTTCCTCGCGGGCACCCTGACTCACGATCCCGGCAGGTATCCGAAGCATCTCCAGTTGACGGAGGCCGGACGCATGGGCATCCCGGTGCTCCCACTCGACGTCAATACCTCAGACGACGTCTACCACGTCGAGCGCATCAAGCCACCACGCACCCCCGTCGCGCGCACCTACCCGGGCGAGCTCGGCATCAGACTGTCCCTGGTCGAGGTGCAGGGCATCACCGGGGCCGAGCTTCAGCGCGTCGTCGCGAATCGCCCTTACACGTCCATCACCGACTTCCACCAGCGGGCCACCCCGTCCCGGAGGCTGTTCGAGCGGCTCGGGCAGGTCGGCGCCCTCGACTCGCTGGGCGGTGAGGGGCGTACGCGCGGCGACGTCCTGATCCGGATCCGGCAGCTCACGAGCCGATCGAAGCGTCCGGTCAGGGCCGATGTCGTCAACCAACTCGACTTCGCCGTCGACGAGTCGAACGAGGTACCGACCGGCACCCCCGACGTATCGACGCGCGAACGGGTCAGCGACGAGCTCGACGTCCCCTCGATGGAGGTCAGCGAGCACGTGGTCGAGAGCTACCGCCCGATGCTGGACGACCTCGGCGTGACGAGGGCGGCCGACCTGCTGAACAACTGGAACGGCACCACCGTGCTCGTCGCCGGCATCCGCATCGCCACCCAGACACCGCCGATGCGCAGCGGCAAGCGGGTGGTCTTCATCAGCCTCGACGACGGATCCGGGTGTTCCGACTCCACTTTTTTCGAAGAGGCCCAGAACAGGGCAGGCTCGCTGCTCTTCGGCACTCGGCTGATGCTGATCCGGGGGCGCACCCGCCGCACGGGCGAACGCGGTATCTCGCTCGAGGCCGACAACGCCTGGGACCTCAAGCAGATGTGGCGCGACTGGAAGACGGCCCGGCTCGCGACCGGTGCTCACGGCGATGCTGACGCCGACCTCGTCTCGCCGTGACTGCCGGCTTCCCTACTCGACGCGCATAGACCAATGCCCCACCGCGCCGCGAGTCATCCGACGAGCCGCATCACCGAATTCAATTTCAGCTAGACGCCGCGCTCGCAGCAGTCAGCGAGGCGTCCACAATCTGTCGCAGGCGGCGTCCGGCACAACACGTCGACCGCCCGCTCTAGTCGTCGGTGTACTGACCATCTCTCCGACGGCCTCGCCGGAGCGACCAGAGCCAGATACGCGCGAGTTCCAGGACTATCGCAAACGTAAATATGGCACCCAGAGCAGCGGCGAGGCCAATGGCTGTAGCCCCGAAGGCGTCGATGAGCATCACTGGACGGCCACAGCGGTGGGAAAAGTGAGTTGCTCGTCGCACCAGCTAACGACGGAACTGTCGTGCGTCGCGATGATCAGAGCAGTCTCCCCATCTCGAAGCTCATCCAGTACAGATAGCGCTATGTCGACATTTCCGCGGTCCAATGCCGCGGAGGGTTCGTCAACGACCGCAATTCGAGGTCTCTTCATCAAGAGCCGGGCAAGCGCTACCCGTTGCTGCTCGCCTCCGCTGAGCGAATACGTAGGGAGCGAGCCGTACCCTTCTAAACCAACTCGCTGCAGTGCGAAAGTTCGTGTTTGGGCGCGGGCCTCGCGTCCCAATCCCTGGCCGACGAAGGCAAGATTCAGGTTTCGATTAACAGTCCAGCTCTCAACCAGCCCGTAGTTCTGATAAACGTGCCCTACGGCGGTGCGGAGCAACTGTCGACGCTTGACCGCAGACAGAGAAGCCGCGTCAAGGCCTTCGACTTCGAGCGTTCCGGAAGACCATCTCTCTAATAGTCCAATGCAATTCAGCAGCGTGGTTTTTCCCGATCCGCTGGGGCCTGTGAGAGCGAGCGAGGAGGCAGCATGGACTTCGAATGTCAAGTCGGACCATAACGTCCGATCACGACGACGCTTCGTCAGTCCTTGGGCTCTGACGAGCGGAGCATCGGCAGCTGTCTCAGTAATCCCGCGATTAGTCATTTGCGCCTCATCGATCTGTTCATCAGGATTTTCCGCGGTCTCGGCGCGCATGAAGCACGGCCAGGATTCCGGCCATAAATACCGCGTCAAGGACGACGAGGCTGACAGTAAATGGCCCAAAAGAGGGCAGTCGTGTGAACACGTGCGTCGTGTCGGACAGCCACATGATTCCGGCTACGGCAGCGAGGGCCGCTGGAGCCACCATCCTTTGCATGAGTCCAATTCCATGAACACGACGCACGAAATCCCGCCGCCGATTCCGTTCGACTGCTGCTGAACCGAAGACGACTGCCGACATGAATGCGACTAAAATCGACAGTGCAATTGCCCAGGTGTCGTTCCGCAGGCTTCTCTCTTGAACGGCGAGTCGCATGGAAGCAAGGTCCTGAGCGCTATCGACTGAGGAGATGGAGTCCATGAGACCAGCCCGCGCAATCGCCTCTCGGAGGGCTGCTGTGTCAGAAAACAGTACTTCCGCGGTGGATATTTTCGAGGCCATCCAGTCATCCGAAAGGACGGATATTCCTGCTGGGAGGACGGCGACGACGGGGCTTTGCAAAACACTGGAATCAGCACTCGTCGAGTAGTCAAAAAGCTGCTGCCCAGGAGCAACTTCTATAGTTTGAATGGTTGCACGGTTTCGCGAGTGCCCTTCTGTGACTCTTAGTTCACCTTGGAACTCAAGCCACTTGCGGAACTCCAGTTCAATATTGCGCGACTGTAAACGACTCCGGCTCGGCACCAGTAATGTAAGCGACGCAGGGTTGAAAGAGCCCGCCGAGAGTGTACGACCCCCGGAGTCCTCGACATGTTGATGCTGAAAATAATCAGAATTTACAACGAGCGCTGCATGGTTCGACAAATCACTTCCCGAGGTACCCATCCCAAACTGAGCGGCGACTACCGCAGTTCGATCCTGCAGCCCCGAAGCTCCAAGAGTCGCAATGCGATTTTGAAGACTCTCGAATTCTTTCTCCGTGGCACGAAAGGAG
>JAODMX010000245.1 GCA_025464735.1 Frondihabitans sp.
TCTTCGGGCACCCCACCCTCACTCGTCAGGTTCCCGCGCTGCTCAGCCGCGACGGTGTCGACGTCGTGGTCGTCCGGGGTGCTGTTCCCGAGGCGTACGACCCTGCGCGCCGGGCCACCGTCGTCGACGCCGTCACAGTGGTACCGTCCGATCGGTCGGCTGACGCGGCGCACCGGGCCTGGGTCGGCAGCTGGGTACACACGGGGCGGGCGCTGGTTATCGACGAGGAGGTCGCTCCCGATGTGTTGGCCGCCACCTCTGACGACAAGGCCACGCGGGCGGACTTCCTGCGGGGAGAGGTTGAGGCCATCCGTCGTCCGGTGACCCGCCGGATCCTTGTCGAGGCCCTCTGGCGGGTCACCTGGCCGCACGATCGGCTCGTTCTGGGCGCCTCGCGCCTGATTCGTGAGGCGGATGTCTTCGTTCCGGGGAAGAAGATCGCAGTTCACGCCAATCGGGGGCTCGCCGGAATCGACGGCACCATCGCCACCGCGACGGGTATCGGACTCGCGAGCCAGGGCGGTGGCACAGCCGGCCCGGCGGGCCTGTCGTGGGCTGACGGTGCTCGGGGAATCACCCGCCTCCTGGTCGGTGACCTGACGCTGTTGCACGACGCCGGATCCCTTCTCTTCGGAGTTGGCGAGGCCAAACCGCGCCTCCAGGTGATCGTCGGCAACGATCAGGGCGGCACCATCTTCGACTCCCTCGAGGTCGCCCAGGTGGCGCCGGTCGACGCGATGACACGGGTGCAACTGACGCCGCAGGAGGTCTCGCTCGAAGAGCTGGCCGGAGCCTACGGCTGGGAGTACCGGAGAGCCGCGACCCGCGGCGAGCTTGATCAAGCCCTCGTGGGAACAACGGGGCCGGTTGTCATCGAGGTCCCACTCGGCCGATGACGGCGCTCCCGCAGTAGTGTCGGGCGATGGCCAAGACCTGGAAGACCGAGCCCACCGAATCACTGCGAGCGGCGAAGGGATTCCGGCTCGCCGACGTCGACAGCTCGTCGACGCCCGGTTTCAACGGCGATAAGAAGTACGGTGTCCAGGCTCTCGAGTCGGGCGCCGAACAGCTGTCCGACCTCCAGGAGAAGCTGTTCGCCGACAGCAAGGGTGCGGGCTCACCCAAGAGCGTCCTGCTGGTGCTGCAAGCGATGGACACCGCCGGGAAGGGCGGCATCGTGCGGCACGTCGTCGGCGCCGTCGACCCTCAGGGCATTGCCCACACGGCGTTCAAGGCGCCGACGAAGGAAGAGCTCGAGCACGACTTCCTCTGGCGGGTGCGAAAGCAGGTACCGAAAGCGGGCATGATCGGCGTCTTCGACCGATCGCACTACGAGGACGTGCTCATCGGGCGCGTGCGGGAGCTGGCCACGCCGGACGAGATCGAGGAGCGGTATGGCGACATCGTCGCTTTCGAGGAGGAGCTCGTCGCGTCAGGTACGACGATCGTGAAGGTCATGCTGCACATCTCGTCCGAGGAGCAGAAGGCGCGTCTGGCCGAGCGCCTCGACCGACCTGACAAGTTCTGGAAGTACAACCCCGGTGACATCGACGAGCGCCAGCTCTGGCCCGACTACCAGAACGCCTACCAAATCGCCATCGAACGCACCTCGACCGACGCGGCGCCGTGGTTCGTGGTGCCCGCCGACCGCAAGTGGTTTGCCCGGGTGGCCGTGCAGCGGCTCCTGATCTCGGCCCTTCGCGGCCTCGACCTCGAGTGGCCGCCCGCCGATTTCGACGTCGAGGTCGAAAAGGCCCGGCTCGCCGCGTCGTAGTCGGTGCCGCGGCGCCGGCGTGGGGCCCGTCACTGTTGTCGGCATTTCAGGAGTTCTGTGCGTGACCGGCCGACGGTGCGCGGACGGCGTAGCTGGCTCGCGCAAATCCCCTGAGTTGCGCACGCCTGTTGCTGCGGCCCGCGCCGCGGCCTTCCTTGGGGACGACCTGAGTCGCCCGACACCCCTGACACCCCTGCCGCGGTGCCCGGACTGGAGGTGCAGCCCGCGCGCGAAAGCCCACCGCTGACGACTCAGGAAATGTGCACACGCAGGCACAGGGTCAGCGGAGTCTGGCTGGCTGCAGGACAGATCTCCTGAGTTCATCCGCCGAACTCGCGCGTGCGGCACCTGAGCCCGGGTGCACCGCGCCGCTCCGGGTGCGGTGCACCGCGGTTGCCGAATCAGGTAAGTTGCGCAGACCTCGGCGGCCGGCGGCGCGTGCCCGCGGCCACCCACGGCAAAACCCCTGAGTTGCCAACACAAGACCGGCCGCGAGACGTCATCCGGTCAGCCGGGCCCGGCGCAATCAGGCCAGGGCGTCCGTGATCGGCCGGAACTTCATGGTCGTCTCCGCGACCTCGTGCGCCGGGTCGGACTCCTTGACGATGCCGGCCCCCGCGAAGGCACGCACCATGCCGTCGTCAGAGACCTGCGCGCAGCGGAGCGCGATCGCCCACTCCCCATCGCCGTCGGCCCCGAGCCAGCCCACGGGGCCTGCGTAGCGCCCCCGGTCGAAGGGCTCGAGGCGCCTGATCTGGGCGAGCGCGTCCCCTGTCGGGGTCCCGGCCACTGCGGCCGTGGGGTGCAGGGAGTTAATCAGGTCGAGGGAGGATGCCCCGTCGCTCAGGCGACCGCTCACGTCGGTGGCGAGGTGCCAGACGTTCGGAAGCTTGAGGGTGAACGGCGTCTCCGCCGTCATGATGTCGCTCGCGTGGTCCTCGAGCGCGAGGAGGAGGCTGCGGAGGGCGAAAGCGTGCTCGTCGAGATCTTTCTGTGAGGTTGCAAGGGTGAGAGCGGCGGCAGCGTCACTGGCCGCGTCGGTGCCCCGCGCCGCGCTGCCCGCGAGAACTCGGGCGCTGAGCTCACCGTGGTCGCTGCGAATCAGCGTTTCGGGGCTCGAGCCGATCAGTCCATCGACGGCGAACGTGTAGGTGTCGGGATACCCCATGGCGAGATCGGCAGCCAGCACCCGAAGGTCGGCGCCGTCGGGCAGCCGGCCCTCGAGGGGGCGGGCGAGGACGACCTTGCTCACGTCACCACGATCGATGGTCTCGAGGGCGTCGACCACGGCCGCGGTGTACTCGGCAGGCCCGAACACGGAAGGACCGACGGTGGCCGGTGAAAAATCGACGTGGAACGACGAGCCGAGGGGGGTCGGCTCCGCCTCTTCCGTCGCGAGCTCGTGAACACTCCCGATCCGCGTGATCCAGTGCACCCCGCCGCGGCGGCCCAGCACGAGCCGCGGCACGACGAGCACGCTCGTGGCGGCCGACTCGTCGGCGAACGCGAAGGATCCGAAAGCGACCAGCCCGGATCCGGCGCGCCCCACTTCGTCGTCGACCTCGGCCTTCGCCGCGATTCGGCGCCAGGCGTCGGCCGCGTCGCTCATGCGGGTGGCTCCGCTGAACTCGAGTCGTAGAGCGGTGCCGACGCCGGCAATGCCGTCGCCGCGGCGCACAAACAAGAGTGGTCGACGCGAATCGACCAGCGTGAGGAAGGGAGCGATGTCGTCGACGCGTGTCGTTTTGACGACGAGTGGCGTGGTGGCGACATCGAGTGTCGGGTTGTTCACCGATTCATCGTAGCCACGCTGGTCGTGCGTTCTCTCGGGTGTTGGGACCGCTTCACCTGAATGTTCGTCGAGTATCAGCCGAGCGTCGCGGACGCACGGGACTGGTGCAGCCGCTCCCGGTAAGATCGTCAATCGTGACCAAGGCCGATATGAACAAGCAGCCGAGCGAGGTTGCCTCCATGTTCGATGGGGTCGCCGCGCACTACGACGTGACCAATGACATCCTCTCGGCCGGCAATGCTGTCCTGTGGCGTATCGCCACCGTGAAGGCCATCGCGGCGGAGGCCGGCGAGCGTGTTCTCGACATCGCTGCCGGCACCGGCACGAGCTCGGCAGCCATCGCCAAGAGTGGCGCGGAGGTCATCGCCCTCGACTTCTCGGCGGGCATGGTCGAGGTCGGCCGGAAGCGTCAGCCACAGATCGAGTTCATCGTCGGTGACGCCGAGAAGCTCCCGTTCGGCGACGCCGAGTTCGATGTCGTGACCATCTCGTTCGGTCTGCGCAACGTCAACCGGCCGAAGACGGCGCTCGCCGAGATGTATCGCGTGCTGAAGCCCGGCGGTCGCCTGGTCATCTGTGAGTTCTCGACGCCGCCGCGTGGGGCCCTGCGCCTCGGTTACCAGGCGTACCTCCGATACGCCCTGCCGGGAATCGCCAAGGTCACGTCGAGCAATTCGCCCGCCTACCGATACCTGGCCGAGTCGATCGAGAAGTGGCCGGAGCAGCAGGTGCTGAGCCAGTGGATCCGGGGCGCGGGCTTCACCCGCGTCGCCTACCGCAACCTCACCGCCGGTATCGTCGCACTGCATCGCGGGCGCAAACCCCTGACGACCTCCCGCCGTCCTTCGTCAGCCGTCGGTGTCTGACGCGGCCTGAATCCCGACCTAAGGTATCCCGTGACCCCCAGCGCACCTCCGGCCCGCCGCGGAAGCTCCCTGACTTCGTCCCTGGGGCTTGCCGAGAAGTTGTTCTCCTCCGCCACCGAGCGCCGATTCCTGGCCGCTATCGATGCCGGCCTCGATCGTATCGAGCAGGGCCTTCTCGCCGAGATGGCCTTCGGCGACGACCTGGCTGACGTCACCAGTCGTTACCTCTTCTCGGCGGGTGGCAAGCGCATCCGGCCGGCTCTCGCTGTGCTCGTCTCGCAGCTCGGCGATGGAGCGACCGACGCCGTCGTTGCCGCCGCGCAGGCCGTCGAGATCACGCACCTCGCGTCGCTCTATCACGACGACGTCATGGACGAAGCGACGATGCGTCGCGGGGTTCCCAGCGCGCAGGCGAAATGGGGCAACAACGTTGCCATCCTCACGGGCGACCTCCTCTTCGCTCGCGCCTCGACGATCGTCGCCGACCTGGGTGAAGCAGCCATAAGGCTTCAGGCTCAGACGTTCGAGCGGCTGTGCCTCGGCCAGTTGCACGAGACGATCGGCCCGCGCGAGGGCGACGACCCGATCGACCACTACCTCGACGTTCTGGCCGACAAGACCGGCTCGCTCATTTCGATGGCCGCCAAAATCGGCGTTATGTTCTCCGGGGCGTCGCACGAATATCTTGGCCCGGTGGCCTCGTTCGGCGAGAAGGTCGGTGTTGCGTTCCAGATCGCGGACGACGTCATCGACCTCTCGCCCCAGCCCGAGGAGACCGGCAAGCGCGCCGGCACCGATCTCCTTGCCGGGGTCGCGACACTCCCGCTCCTGTATCTGCGCCGGGAAGCCCAGACCGATGTCGATTCAGCGGCACTCCTTGCCGAGATCGAGGCCAACGTCCGTGCCGCGGTCGCCGGCGGCGAGGTGAGCGAGGCTGACCTGGCCGACACCGTTGCGCAGCTCCGCGAACACGACGTCACCGCCCGGACGCACGCCGAGGCCAGGCGCTGGGCGCAGGCGGCAGTTGACGCCCTCGCCCCGCTTCCGTCCGGTCCCGTGAAGAAGGCCCTGACCCGGTTCGCCGATCGTGTTGTCGAGCGGTCCGCCTGAGCTTTTGCCCGACAGCCCCACCCACAGGAGAGTGAACCACCCCGTGACGAAGTTGCGCCTTGCCATCGTCGGAGCCGGCCCCGCCGGAATCTACGCCGCAGACATCATCTTGAAGGCCGAGCGGCAGTTCGACGTCTCCATCGACCTGTTCGAACAGCTTCCTGCACCGTACGGTCTCGTGCGCTACGGGGTCGCCCCCGACCACCCCCGCATCAAGGGCATTATCACGGCCCTTCGCGACGTCCTCGACCGCGGCGACATCCGCGTTTTCGGCAATGTCAGGTACGGCGTCGACATCACCCTCGACGACCTCAAGAAGCACTACAACGCGGTCATCTTCTCGACCGGCGCCATTCGTGACGCCGACCTCAAGATTCCCGGTATCGATCTCGAGGGCAGCTATGGCGCGGCCGATTTCGTGTCCTGGTTCGACGGCCACCCCGACGTTCCTCGAACCTGGCCGCTCGAGGCCGAGTCCGTCGCTGTCGTCGGGGTCGGGAACGTGGCTCTCGACGTGTCTCGGATCCTGGCAAAGCACGCCGACGATCTCCTCGCCACCGAGATCCCGGCCAATGTCTACGAGGGGCTCAAGGCTTCTCCGGTCACTGATGTCCACGTCTTCGGCCGCCGCGGCCCGGCCCAGGTGAAGTTCACGCCTCTAGAGCTGCGCGAGCTGGGAGAGATGAACGACGTCGACATGGTCGTCTACGACGAAGACTTCGACTACGACGAGGCCTCGAAGACCGCGGTCGCGACGAACAAGCAGGTTTTTGTGATCGACAAGGTGCTCAACCAGTGGCGTCAGCGACCGGCCGGTGAGGCTTCGCGGCGGCTGCACCTGCACTTCTACGCCAAGCCTGTCCGGGTTGAGGGAACGGACGGCCACGTGACTGGCATCACGTACGAACGCACTCGCCCGGACGGCGCCGGTGGTGTCGAGGGCACCGGCGAGCTCCGTACCGTCGAGGTGCAGGCGATCTACCGCGCGGTGGGTTACTTCGGCTCGCCGCTCGACGGTATCCCTTTCGACGAGAAGCGCGGCGTGGTGCCGAACCACGAGGGTCAGGTGCTGGACGACGACGACCATCTGGTTCCCGGCGTCTACGCCACGGGGTGGATCAAGCGCGGTCCCGTCGGCCTGATCGGGCACACCAAGAGTGACGCGATGGAGACCGTGCAGCACGTGCTGACCGACCAGGCCAGCTGGTGGGCACCGGCCGAGCCCTCGGAGGAGTCGGTTGTCGCTCTGCTCGAGTCGCGCGGGGCCGAGTACACCGACCTTGAGGGCTGGCACCGCCTCGACCAGCACGAGATCGCCCTTGGCGCACCGTCGGGGCGGGCCCGCATCAAGGTCGTTCCCCGCGACGAGATGGTGAGCCTCTCGCGCGACGCGTAGCCGGTGCCCTGCGCCAAACCCTCGCGGTCGGCCCGGGCACCAGCCCTAGGACCACCGCGACAGCCGACGGCGAGGGTTTACCCGTCGCGGCGGCGGGCTACTGCACGGCAGACGTGAGCCGCGCGACGTTGTCGAGCACCTGCGAGCGGAACGGCCGCCCGAGCCATTGCTCGAGAGTCAGCTCGCGGCTGGCGGCGCGGTAGCTCGCCTCGACCTCGCGGAGCTTGTTGACGAACCGCCGACCCCGGATCATGACGGAGATCTCGAGATTGAGGCTGAAGGACCGCATGTCCATGTTGCTGGATCCGATCACCGAGACGTCGCTGTCGATCGTGAAGTGCTTCGCGTGCAGAACGGTGGGGGCGCGGTACAGGAAGATGCGAACGCCCGCCCGGAGCATCGCTTCGTAGTACGACCGCTGCGCGTGATAGACGACGGGCTGGTCGCCGATCTCACTGACGAAGAGCTGGACCTCGATGCCGCGCTGGGCGGCGGTGGTGATCGAGTACAGCATCGAATCGTCGGGCACGAAGTATGGGCTTGTGATGATGATGCGCTCCTGCGCCGAGTAGAGCAGCGTGTTGAACAGCCGGAGGTTGTTCTCGCCGTCGAAGCCAGGGCCGCTAGGCACGACTTGGCAGTCGAGCATGTCGGGGGAGTCCGGCTCCGTGACGGTCTCTGACTCGCGAAGCAGGAGCTCGTCGGTCTCGCTGTACCAGTCGGTCACGAAAAGCGCGTTGATCCCCGCGACGATTGGTCCTTCGAAGCGCACCATCAGGTCTTTCCAGGCCAGGTGTCGCCGACGGTTGCGCCAGCGCTGGTAGCCGCGGTCGATCATGTTCTGCGAACCGGTGAAGGCCACGAGTCCGTCGATCACGAGGAGCTTGCGGTGATTGCGCAGGTCGGGCCGCTGAAATTTGCCTCGGAACGGCAGGATCGGCAGCATGAGTTCCCACTGCACCCCGATCTTGTTGAGGCGCTTCTTTGCGGCGCGGTAGCCGGGATAGCCGCGGCTGGCGATGTGGTCCATCAGCAGTCTCACAGTGACGCCGCGCCGCCTGGCGGCTTCGAGCGCGCGGAAGAACGGCTCGCTCGTCGAGTCGAGGCTCGTGATGTAGAACTCGGCGTGCACCCACCGCTTCGCTTTACCGATCGCCTCCGTCATCGCGGCGATCGACTCGTCGTAGTCGACGTGGAGGTCGGCCGTATTGCCGCCCACGAGGGGCATGGCACCGAGGCGCTGATTCAGCTCGACTGCGCCGTCCAGCCACGGTGGCCAGTGGTTGTCGCGGTGCACTCGCTCCATGCCCTCGGTCGTCTCGAGGATGTACTGGTTGATCTCTCGCTGCTTGGCACGTCGCTTGCGGGGCAGGTGTGAGCTGCCGAGCAGCAGGAAGAGGATGATCCCGGCGTAGGGGATGAGGAAAATCGCCAGAAGCCACGCGGTGGCCGTCTGCGGACGACGATTGATCGGCACGTAGATGACCGCGAAGACGCGGATCAGGATGTCGAGAATCACACCGGCCGTGGAGATGGCCGGAGCTACCCACGGGGCCAGGTGCACAGGCGACTACCGGAAGTTGACGAACTGGAGGGAGACGTCGAGGTCGGCGCCCTTGAGGAGCGCCATGGTCGCCTGCAGGTCGTCGCGACTTTTCGACTGCACGCGCAGTTCGTCGCCCTGGATCTGACTCTTGACGCTCTTTGGTCCCTCGTCGCGAATGAGCTTGTTGATCTTCTTCGCGTGCTCCTGGTCGATGCCGTCTTTCATCGAGACCTCGATGCGGAACTCCTTGCCGCTGGCGTAGGGGTCGCCCTCATCGATGCTCTTGAGGGAGATGCCGCGTTTGATGAGTTTCGACTCGTAGACATCGAGAACGGCCTTCGCTCGCTCCTCGGTGTTGGCCTTGATGAGGACTTTCTCGCCACTCTGCTCGATGGAGGCGCCGACGTTCTTGAAGTCGTAGCGTTGCTCGACCTCCTTGTGCGCTTGGTTGAGCGCGTTGTCGGCCTCCATCTTGTCGACCTTGCTGACCACGTCGAAAGAGCTATCTGCCATGCCCTCAGCCTACTCAAGGTGTCCGTCGGACGGGAGGAGGCGCACATGGTCGAGGGCGACGCCGAGAGGCTGTATTGTTGACGGGCGCCTTCGGTTGACTCCGGTCGACGGGGCGCACTGGCAAGTTACCCAAGCGGCCAAAGGGATCTGACTGTAAATCAGCCGGCGTAGCCTTCGGGGGTTCGAATCCCTCACTTGCCACGGTGTTGACCAACAGCGCTAGTTGACCAACAGCGCTAAAGGCGGGCCGCCCCTTCGGGCGGTCCGTTTTCGTTTCGGGGTCACTCGGCCTTCACCGTGAGGAGCACGCATGTCTGCAACGCCTGAAGAACTCCTCGCGATCGCGCAGGAGATCGCGCGCGAAGCGGGTGAGCTGGCGGCGCGTCGCCGCGCCGAGGGCGTCGAGATTGCCGCGCGTAAGTCGAGCGCGGTCGACATCGTCACCTTCGCTGATCGCGAGGTGGAGGCGTTCATCCGTCGCCGACTTCTGGAGCTCCGGCCTGACGATGGATTCTGCGGCGAGGAGAGTGTTGCGAGCTCGGGCACAAGCGGTCTCACCTGGGTTGTCGATCCGATCGACGGCACTGTGAACTTCCTCTATGGCATCCCGCTCTACGCGGTCAGCATCGCCGTCGTCGAGGGCGAGCCCGATCCGCTCACCTGGAGGGCTTTGGCCGGCTGTGTGTTCAATCCGGCGTCGGGGGAGGAGTACGCGGCAGCTCGAGGAGGAGGTGCGCATCTCAACGGCACTCGCCTTGCACCGTCGACCCCTGCCGACCTCTCCCAGTCGCTCCTGGCCACCGGTTTCGCCTACGACCCGGTCCGCCGTGTCGAACAGGGCCGCTTGCTCGGCGGACTTCTCGGGCGCGTGCGCGACATCCGCCGTGGCGGCGCGGCATCGCTCGACCTTTGCTACGTCGCAGCGGGGCGTCTCGACGCCTACGTCGAGCGTGGCCTCAACCCCTGGGACCACGCGGCGGGCGCTCTTGTTGCCGAAGAAGCGGGCGCCGTCGTGCTCACGCCGGCGGGCGCCCAGGCGAGCCGCGACTTGACTTTCGTCTGTGCACCGACCATCGCGGTTGAACTGGGCGTGGCTCTCGAGGATGCCGGCTGGTGATGCAGGATTCTGTGGCAGCGTTCGCGAAGGATCGCAAAATATGTATTTCGTATCTTTACAGGAGAAGAATTCTTCGATAGTCTGATGTGGTCGTTTTGCCCGAGCGACCGACGACGACCAGCCCCGTGTCCGATCCAGCCCGAGCCTTGAGGATTATTCCGACGTGACGACTGACCTGACCGACGCTGAGCCATCGCGCTCCGGCAGGTCGGCTGTGCCTTTGACGCGGCGGGAGGCACTCGACCGTGAGCGCGCCGACAAGTTATCCATCGACGGCGCGACGACCGCCCAAGTCGCGGAGGTCGTCGCGTCGACGGCCCGAGTCGCGCCGACGACGCGCCGCGAAGCGCTGGAGGCCGCCCGCGGCACTCGACGTCGCACCGGCCGGTCCGGCCCACGCAGGGCGCCACGGGCGGCGCCGCCGTCGA
>JAODMX010000251.1 GCA_025464735.1 Frondihabitans sp.
TCGTCAAGGTGTCGGCCAACGCGTTCCTGGCGACCAAGATCTCCTTCATCAACGCCATGGCGGAGGTCGCCGAGGTCACCGGCGCCGACGTCACCCAGCTCGCCGACGCGATCGGACACGACGCGCGGATCGGACGCAAGTTCCTCAATGCCGGCCTCGGCTTCGGCGGAGGATGCCTGCCCAAAGACATCCGGGCCTTCCGCGCTCGCGGCGACGAGCTCGGGCTGAGCGACACCCTGTCGTTCCTCGGTGAGGTCGACGCCATCAACCTGCGCCGGCGGGAGCGCGTCGTGACGCTGACCCGCGAACTCGTGGGCGATCTCGAGGGGGCGACCATCGGGGTCCTTGGTCTCGCTTTTAAGCCGAACTCGGACGACGTTCGCGACTCGCCTGCCCTCGACGTTGTCAAGAAGCTCGTCGATGCCGGGGCGACCGTGACCGCCTTCGATCCCGAGGCGAACGAGACGGCTCTCCGGAGCTTGCCGACGCTGACCACGGCGCCGAGCGCGGCCGACGCGATTCGCGGCGCCGACGCTGTACTCGTGCTCACCGAGTGGCAGGAGTTCCGCGACCTCGCGCCCGCTGACGTCGCAGGGCTCGTGGCCCACAAGAACGTCGTCGACGGCCGCAACTGTCTCGACATCGCGGCGTATCGGGCCGCCGGCTTCACCGTAAGAGCACTCGGCCGCCCGTAGTCCGTTCAGGTTCGCCCAGAAATCGGACTCGGCACCAGTGTGCCGCGTGGTGCCCAGTCCGATTCACGGGCGGCACGGGGGATACCCTGACTTGTCACCGAAGGAGAAAGACATGGCATTGACGGTCGGCGTGATCGGCGGCGGGCAGTTGGCCCGAATGATGGTTCCTCCTGCCGTGCACCTCGGCCTCGAGATCAAGGTGCTCGCCGAGACCGAGGGCTCATCGGCCCGGTTGGCCGCGACCGAGGTCGGCGACTATCGCGACGTCGACACGGTACTGGCGTTCGCCCGCGGGGTCGACGTCATCACATTCGACCACGAGCACGTACCGCAGGCAGTCCTTCGGGCTTTGGTTGACGCGGGGGTCTCGGTTCAGCCCTCGCCCGAGGCGCTGTTCGTCGCTCAAGACAAACTTGTGATGCGCGAGCGCCTGTCCGCGCTCGGTCTGCCCGTTCCCGACTGGGCGCGGCTCGAGTCGCCAGCCGACCTCGAAGCGTTTCTCGCCGACCATGGCGGCCGTGCGGTCGTGAAGACGGCCCGCGGCGGCTATGACGGTAAGGGCGTTCGTGTCGTCTCCCACGCGGACGACGTCGCCGATTGGTTCGCCGGCCTCGTGGACGAGAGCACGGGAGGTGCTCTCCTCGCCGAGGAGCTGGTCGAGTTCCGTCGCGAGCTGGCGCAGTCTGTCGCGAGGCGGCCCAGCGGCGAAATCGTCGCATGGCCGGTCGTCGAATCGATCCAGCGGGATGGCGTGTGCGCCGAGGTCATCGCTCCGGCGCCGGGCTCGGCCGGTCGGGTCGCCGATATGGCCGAGCAGATTGCGCGCACCGTGGCCGAGAGGATCGGCGTCACGGGTGTCCTGGCCGTAGAGCTCTTCGAGACGACCGACGACCGGATCCTGATCAACGAGCTCGCCATGCGCCCGCACAACACCGGGCACTGGTCGATCGACGGTTCCACGACCAGCCAGTTCGAGCAGCACCTCCGCGGTGTTCTCGATCTTCCGCTCGGCGACACAGGGCTGCACGACGACTGGAGTGTCATGGTCAACGTGCTCGGAGGCCCGTCCACAGGCACCATGGCCGACCGGCTGCCGGCGGCAATGGCCGACGGGCCGGGTGCCAAGTTCCACGACTACGGCAAGGAGCCGCGGCCCGGGCGCAAGGTCGGCCACGTCACCGTCACCGGCGACGACCTCGACGACGTCGTCTTCCGGGCGCGTGCCGCTGCCGACTTCTTCGCCGACTAGAAGTTAGCCTGTCTCCCGTGTCACACGCGTCCGCCATCACCCCTCTCGTCGGCCTCGTCATGGGGTCCGATTCCGACTGGGCGACCATGAAGTCGGCCGCCGACATCCTCACGGAGTTCGGCATCGAACACGAGGTCGAAGTGGTGTCGGCTCACCGCACGCCCGACAAGATGATCGCATACGGCCGATCGGCCGCCGGGCGAGGCCTTCGGGTCATCATCGCGGGCGCAGGAGGCGCGGCTCACCTGCCGGGAATGCTGGCCTCGGTCACCACCCTCCCGGTCATCGGCGTGCCCGTCGCCCTGGCTAAGCTCGACGGCCTCGACTCGTTGCTCTCGATCGTTCAGATGCCCGCGGGCATCCCCGTGGCCACCGTGTCGATCGGTGGCGCGGCGAACGCGGGCCTGCTGGCCGCCCGCATCCTGGGCAGCTCAGACGCGAGCGTAGCGAGCCGTCTCTCGCAGTACGCAGAAAGTCTCGGCGAGCTCGTCGAGGAAAAGAACGCCGCCCTCAAGGCGACCCTCAAGCCCTGACCCGCAGACGCTCCGCTCGCGGGTGAGCGTGGGTGGGCGCGGCAGCTGCACGACGACAACGCCGCAGGTGCTCCGCCCATGCACGCTCAGAGGTCGGCGTGGAGTTGCCAGACTTTCTCGGCAGAGTCGCGCCAACTGAACGCGCGCGCCCGGTCGAGCCCGGCGACGCCGAGGCGCGTCGAGAGCTCGACGTCGTTGACCACCTGGTACATGGCCTGCGCGAGTCGTTCCGGGTAGCCTGCCGCGTCTTCGCGGGCGACGGCGACGCCGGCCCCGGCAGCGACTTCCAGCAGGGCGGGGGCGTCGGAGTGGACGACGGGCGTTCCGAGGCTCAGAGCCTCGACGACGGGCAGCCCGAAGCCTTCGGCAAGCGACGGGAAGACGAACACCGAGGCGCGCTGCAAGAGCACGGCGAGGGTGGGATCCGGGACGTATCCGAGAACGCGGACCTTCTCACCCGAGAGCCCGAGGGATTCGGCGACCTCGGCCACCCGCACGTCGCCCCAGCCGTCGGGCCCGACGACGAGGAGCGGGATGTCGGGTGCGTCGGGGTGCGCCATCGCTCGGAGGAGGGGTTCGAGGCCCTTTCGGGGTTCGAGCGTGCCGACGCTCAACACGTAGCGCTCGGGCAGGCTAAGGCTGTCGGCGATCGCGTCGGCGTCGGGAGGAACAGCGAGATCGGGGCTGACGGCGCCTCCGATGACGCGGAGCCGGTCGCCAAAATCGTAGTAGCGAGAAAGGTCGGAGGCCACTGCGTGGGTGGGCACGACGACGGCGTCGGCGAACTTGAACGCCCGCTTTGTCATGGCCTTGTGCCAGCGAACCCCCTGCGCGGTCAGTGTCTCGGGGTGGGACCAGGGCACGGTGTCGTGAATTGTGACGACGGTCTGCGTCGAGGGGTCGAGGGAGCGATCGTGCTTGTAGAGCGGGGTGAGGAGGCTCGTGCCGTGCACCATCCCTTTGCCGGGAAGCCCAAGGGCACCGGTCTGCCACGCCAGCGCGAGTTCACGTCGCCCCAGCACCGAGCGGTACAGGCTCGCGAGGCCGGGCAGCTTGTCGTCGAGGCGGTCGTACGACTCCTGGGGATGGGCGGCAACGACGCCCTCGACATCGCACCCTCGGGGCGCCACCTTGATCAATTGGCGTGTGAGTTCTTCGGTGTAGCGTCCGATGCCACCGGGCACGGGTGCGAGGATCTGATCAACGACTACTCGCAGCGTCATCATGGGAACGGTCACTCCTGTTAATTTCCGGCCTCGGTCAGCACAGCGTGCCAGGGGCTCGGGCTAACAGGTCGGATCGACCCTATCAGGGCTGTTCTGCGGGTGACCCGCGCTCGCGCCTAAGGAAGGCCTGTCACGACGAGGACAGCGCGTTCGTCAGGAACTCGACAACGCGCTCGCGTGCGAGCAGCGCAGGATGCCCGGGCTCGTCTCGCACCTCATGCGTGATGACCGAGTGCGCGCGTGTCGAGAAGCCGCCGGTGTTGCCAGGCGAGGAGTCGAGTTCGATCACCTCGAAGGCGTCGCCGAGGCGCTTCTTGATCGTGTCGAAGCGGGCAGGAGGTACGGCGCGGTCGTTGCTGAACCGAAGCCCCAGGGCGCACACCTCGCCCGCATTGGCGCGCGCGGCGATCCGGTCGAACTCGGCCGTCGAGACGGGGCCGGGTGCCATCTGCCGGGCTCGGCCGAGGGGCATCGGCACGGCCGGCTGGCTGAGCACGGACGCGGCGACGCTGTCGTCGATGGCGGCGGCCAGGGCGAAGCCGCCGGTGAAGCACATACCGATGACGCCCACGCCGGATCCGGGAGTGCGCGAAGCAAGATCGCGCGCGACCGCTCGCAGGAAGTCGGTGATCGGACGGTGCGCGTTCGTCGCGAGGGCGCGGAATTCGGCCGAGATGCACAACCGGGCGACGGTGCGCACGACGTAGCCGGTGGTCGCCGGGCGACCCGGCTCTCCGAAGGGCGACGGGATGACGACGGTAAAACCGCGCGCGACGAGGTGATCCGCCAGACCGAGGACCTCGGCCGTGATGCCGGGGACCTCGGGGATGAGGACGACGCCGGGGCCTATGCCCTTCTCGTAGCAGTCATAGGTGAGGTCGCCACCGGTGAACGGGGACCTTGCCCATCCCTCCAGGGTTCCTTCGGGGGCTGAACCTGCCATGTCGTCTCCTCCGTCGTCGCGCTCAGGGGACGACGTTACGGGGTTTCTTCGAACACGCCCTGGGCCCAGGCGGCGGACAGGGCGTCGCGCCACGGTCTCATCGGGGGGAGCCCGGCCTTCGCCCAGCCGTCGTGCCCGAGAACGCTGAACGCGGGGCGCGGTGCCGGCCGCACGAACGCGGTGCTGTCTGTCGGCTGAACGCGTTCGGGGTCGAGCCCCGCTTCGCTGAAGACGGCGCGCGCGAACTCGAACCAGGTCGCTCGGCCGGAATTCGTGCCGTGATAGATCCCCGCGGGAGCATCCGCGTCGACGAGTGCAACGAGGCGTTCGGCGAGGTCTGTGGTCCAGGTGGGTTGCCCGACCTGATCGGTGACGACGGAGACCGTGTCGTGTGTCTCGGCGAGTCGCAGCATGGTGCGCGGGAAGTTGGCGCCGTGGCGTCCGTATGTCCAGGCCGTCCGCACGATGAACGTGCCGTCGGGATTGGCCCGACGGGCGAGTTCTTCGCCCTCGGCCTTGGTGCGGCCGTAGGCGTTGAGCGGGGCACGGGCCAGGCCCTCGTCGTAGGGCTCGGCTGAAGTGCCGTCGAACACGTAGTCGGTGGAGACCTGGACGAACTTCGCCCCTTGCCGCGCCGTGGCTTCGGCGAGGGAGCCGACCGCCTGCGCGTTGATCGCCCGCGCCTCTTCTTCGTGGCTCTCGGCCGCGTCAACCTGCGTGTAGGCGGCCGCGTTGAAGACGACGTCGTGGCCTTCGACCGCATCGGCGACCGCCTGACGGTCGGAGATGTCAAGTTCGGCTCGGCTGAGGACGGTGACGTCTCGGCCGAAGAGCGCCTCGACGAGGTCGGTGCCGAGCATGCCGCGGGCACCGGTCACGAGGTATTTCACGAAAGCGCTGCCCGAGCCTTGAGGGGCTCCCACCAGTCGCGGTTGTCGCGGTACCACTGCACGACGTCGGCGAGGCCGCGGTCGAACGGGACCACGGGTTCGTAACCGAGTTCATTGCGGATCTTCGTGATGTCGACCGAGTAGCGCAGGTCGTGGCCGAGACGGTCGGCGACCCGGTCGACGAAGGACCAGTCCCGGCCCGTCGCGTCGAGCAGCAGTTGCGTGAGCTCGACGTTGGTCAGTTCGGTGCCGCCTCCGATGTTGTAGATCTCGCCCGCGCGACCTCCGACGAGCACCATCGCGATGCCGCGGGTGTGGTCGTCGACGTGCAGCCAATCACGGACGTTGTTGCCCTCTCCGTACAGCGGAACATGCCGGTCGTCGATCAGGTTCGTGACGAAGAGCGGGATGAGCTTCTCGGGGAAGTGGTAGGGCCCGTAGTTGTTCGAGCAGCGGGTGATCGACACGTTCAGTCCGTGGGTGCGGTGGTAGCTGCGCGCCACCAGGTCGCTTCCCGCCTTCGACGCGGAGTACGGCGAGTTCGGCTCGAGGGGCCGGTCTTCAGCCCAGGATCCCTCGGCGATCGATCCGTAGACCTCGTCCGTTGAGACGTGCACGAACTTCGACACCTCGTGCCGGAGCGCTGCGTCGAGGAGGCGCTGCGTGCCGAGCACGTTGGTCTCGACGAAGATCGCCGAGTCGCGAACCGATCGGTCGACGTGGGACTCGGCGGCGAAGTGCACCACGGCGTCGATGTCGGGGAACACCGTATCGAGGAGCGCTGCGTCTCGGATGTCGCCCTCGATGAAGCGGTAGCGGGGTGAGTCGGCTACGGGGGCGAGGTTGGCGAGGTTGCCGGAGTAGGTCAGCGCGTCGAGCACGACGACCTCGGCCCCTTCGAGACCCGGGTAGGCGTCTTGTAGCGTGCGCCGGACGAAGTTCGAGCCGATGAAGCCGGCGCCGCCGGTGACCAGGATTCGCATGTCAACGATTGTGGCAGACGTCCGTCGGCATTCCTGGCCTGAAGGACTGCTGTCATTCTGCTAGCATCAAGTCAGGAGGTGGTGTCGTGTCCACATTGACGATTCGGCAGGTGCCCGATCAGGTGGCCGAGATCCTGAAGGAGCGCGCTCGACAGCATGGCCGATCCATGGAGGCGGAGGTGCGCCACCTCCTTTGGGCTTGGTCGTCCGAGCCCGACGAGACGGTCCCTCGTTCCGCCCCGGGTCTCGGCACTCTCATCGCTCGACGATTTGAGGGTCTCCTGGATGACGAGCTACCGTTGCCGCCACGGGTCCACGAAGCCCGGACCCCACTGTTTCCCGACGAATGATCCTTCTCGACACCAACGTCGTCTCCGAAATGATGCGGCCACGACCGGACCCTGGGGTACTGGCTTGGCTGGACGCCCAAGATCGCGCGGAGCTCCATCTCGCGGCAATGACGGCAGCTGAGTTGCTTCAGGGCGTCTTCGCCCTCGCGAAAGGTCGCCGAGCGCGCGAGTTGATCGATGCGGTCGGCGGCCTCCTCGACGTGGAGTTCCGCGACCGGATTCTGCCGTTCGACGCCGATTCGGCGTTGGAGTACGCCCACCTGATGGTGCGGCGATCGCGACGCGGAAGGCCGATGCCTCCGGTAGACGGGGTCATCGCCGCGACGGCTCTCTCCCGATACGCAACCGTCGCGACGCGGAACATCCGCGACTTCGAGGGCGTCGGCCTGGACCTGATCGACCCGTGGTCCGACCGAGGGCCGTCCGATCCCGACCTGGACGACCTCCTCGTCCTCTGAATGGCCCGCCGCGGCTCGCAACCGAGCGGGCCGGCCTACTTCGTCGCTTTTTCGAGCAGCGGCACGAGGTGTTTCAGCGCGTACTCGCGAGAGAGCGACGTTCCCAGCGAGTAGGCAGCCGCCAGGTCTCCGTCGATGACCACGGCGTGGTCCTTCGTGACGGCCGTGAGGTTCTTCCACGCGGGATCCTGCGTGATGGCCGACTCCTTGATGAAGATCGGGAACGCGACGATCACGTCGGAGTCGATGAGATCGAGATTTTCCTCCGAAATACTGACCGAGAAGCCCGTCGAGTTCGCCTTCAGCGCGGCGATCTTCGGGTTCTGCACGAACCCGAGTTTGGTCAGCTGGTCGACTCGCTCGCTGCCGGTGATGTAGGCACCCCAACCCTCGCTGGTCTTCGTGGCTGCCGTGACCGTGACACCCTTCCAGCCGGGGTGGGCCTTGGCGACCGCCGTGACCTGATCGTTCACCTGCGCGATGAGCTTCTGGCCCGTTGCCTTCTTGCCGAGCGCCGTCGAGATCATGGTCATCTGCTGCGTGAAGCTGGTCAGGTAGTTGTCGCCGCCCTTGGGCACGTCGACCGTCGGAGCGATGGCTGTGAGCTTCTCGTATCGGGCCTTGTCGCCCGAGCTCTTGGTGTCGAGGATGAGGTCCGGGTGGAGGGCTGCGATTGCCTCGTAGGAGGGCTCCAGGGTGCCGATGATCTTCGGCGCCTTCGTGTAGAGCCCCTTGGCCCAGGGGCCGACACCTTCGCCGCCAAAGCCGAGCCAGTCGGACGCACCCACCGGCTGTACTCCGAGGGCAAGCGCGGTCTCGGCGTCACCCCAGCCGAGGGCCACGACCCGTTCGGGCTTCTTCGGTATCGTGACGTCGCCGAACTTCGTGTCGACGGTCACGGGGAACGCGCTCGAAGATGACGAGGCGGTGTCGCTAGCCTTGTTGCCTGAGCTATTCGCTCCTGCGGAGCAGCCGGTGAGAACCAGTAGGGCTGCGGCGATGCCCGCAAGGACGGGTGTGATCAGTTTCATCGAGGAGTCTTTCGTCTGTCGAACGGTTCCGGGAGTCAGAAACCGGAGGCAAGGTTAGCCTAAGCTAACTTCCGATGGACACCACGGTAACTATCTCGGCATCGAGCGAGAGCAGGGCTCCCGCGAGAGGGCGGCGACGCATTCTCGTCCTCATCGTCGGGCTCATCCTCCTGGCCGTGAGTTGCGCCGCCAGCCTCGCGATCGGCTCCAAGTTCCTCCCCGTCGACGAGGTGATTCACTCCCTCACGCACCCGGGCTCGGGGGCGGCCGATACGTCGGTAGTGATCACTCTCCGGCTTCCCCGCACCGCCATCGCGCTCGCCGTCGGCGTCGCCCTCGGGGTCGCCGGGGCCCTGGTCCAGGCCGTCACGAGAAACCCGCTTGCCGACCCAGGACTGCTCGGCGTCTCCTCCGGAAGCGCGTTCGCCGTCGCCCTCGCCGTCGGCTTCTTCGGTCTCGACAGCGCGGGCCAGTACGTCTGGTTCGCCTTCGGCGGAGCCCTCGTTGCGACTGTTGTCGTCTCGATCGTCGGCGGCACCGGGCGGGGTCCGGCGTCTCCCGCACGCCTCACCCTCGCGGGGCTCGCATTCGGAGCCGTGCTGAGCGGCATCACGTCGTCGATCGTGCTCTCCGACCCGAGCCGGTTCGAGTCGATCCAGGCGTGGCAGTCAGGATCCCTGACGGATCGTTCCTGGGACGTCCTGCTGCCGGTGGTGCCCTTCCTCGCCGTCGGCGTTGTCCTCGCCGCGGCTCTCGGGCGTCCGCTGAACGCGATCGTCCTGGGCGACGAGCAGGCGCGGGCCCTGGGCGTGCCGGTCACCGTCGTGCGAGTCCTCGCCGTGGTCGCGCTGACCCTGCTGGCCGGGGGAGCCACGGCCATCGCCGGCCCGATCGCGTTCGTCGGACTGATGATCCCGCACGTCGCGCGCTTCCTCGTGGGGCCCGATCAGCGCTGGATCCTGGTGCTCACGATCGTCCTGGCCCCGAGCCTCCTGCTCATCGCGGACATCATCGGCCGTGTCGTCGACTGGCCAGGCGAGATCCCCGCCGGGCTGGTCACCGCGGCGGTCGGCGCCCCTGTGCTGATCTACCTGGTCCGCCGTCGGAAGGCGAGTGCCCCGTGAGCCGCGTCGTCACGCTCACCCCCGGTCGGACGGTTGTCGTAGCCCGGCGCCGCGTCGTCCTGGTGTCGCTGTCGGTCGGGCTCGCCGTTCTGGCGCTCGTCGCGCTGGGGCTCGGCGACTACCCTCTCAACCCGCTGCAGGTGATCCAGGCGGCTTTCTCGCACGACGGCATCGCGACGACGATCGTCGTCGATTGGCGACTGCCTCGCGTCGTCGTCGCGCTCGCCTTCGGCGCCGCCCTCGGCGTCTCGGGGGCGCTGTTCCAGTCGCTGA
>JAODMX010000261.1 GCA_025464735.1 Frondihabitans sp.
ATTCTCGGAGCCACGGGCGTCGCCGGACACATCGCCATCCAGAACGCCGAAGCCCTCGGTGCGGAGCATGTGATCGCAGTCGCCCGCAACGCCACCGCGCTCGAGTCACTCGCCGCAGCGGGACGAACCCTCGTCGCCCTCGAACACGGCAGAGAAGCCACCATCGCGGCACTCGACACCGCGTTTTCCGCCCACAGGCCGTCCGTCGTTCTCGACTTCCTCTGGGCCGAACCAGCAGAGACCGTTCTTGCCGCCTTCCAGCGGTCAGGCGTGGACGCCGACGATCATCCCGTGACCTACATCGAAATCGGCGAGGCCGCAGGGCCCACGGCGTCCATTCCTGCGACACTGCTCCGCAGCACGGCGATCACGTTTCGCGGATCAGGGGCTGGATCAGCCAACGTAAAGAAGATCATGGAGCAGATTCCCGTGTTCGCCGCGCGCATCGCGGACGGAACGGTCTTGGTCCCGGTGAAGACGTACCCGCTGGCGGACATCGCGACCGCGTGGCAGGACACAACGCCGGGCCGCCGTATCGTTCTGACTCCCTAACCGCCAGCGACCACGGAGTCGCTTCGCCAATGTTGCAGCGACCTCGCTCATTTCCGAGCGGCCACACGCACATCCGCGAAGCAACTCCCGCCGAGGGTGCGGGGCAGGGTGCCCGACTTGCTACTCTCGGCGCGTGGACATGCGCGAAACTCCCCGGCTCAGCAACCGCGGCGCCGTTCTGGAGGCTCTTCGGGAAGACCATGCCGAGGCACTCGCCACGGCCGTCACGGCCGACGAACTGTGGCGGACCTGGTACACCCACATCCCATCGCCCGACGGGATGACCGCAGAGATCGAACGCCGACTAGCGCTCCAGGAGAGTGGCACCATGGCGCCGTGGGCCGTCGTCGATCCTGCGACCGGCCTGGCGGTCGGCATGACGACCTTCTGCAATCTTGACCCGGCCAACCGCCGCCTCGAAATCGGGTCCACCTGGCTCGGCCGCACAGCTCAGGGCACCGGCATCAACACCGCCGCGAAACTCCTGTTACTGACGCGGGCTTTCGAAGAGTTGGACTGCATCGCCGTCGAGTTCCGCGCACATTGGCACAACCGTCAATCGCGGGCTGCCATCGAGAAGCTCGGCGCGAAACAGGACGGCGTCCTGCGGAACCACACCGTCTTCGAGAACGGGACCGTTCGCGACACCGTCGTGTTCTCGATCATCGACGGCGAATGGCCGACGGTGAAGTACGCGCTCATGCAACGGCTCGAGTCATCGCCGCCGGCGGGGATGGCGCACTGAACCCTCACGGTCTTGGCCGTCAGTAGTGATGCGGATCCGGAGTCCGCCTTCGCTTCAATGTAACTAGTTTCAGCAAAGAGTGGAACTAGTTACATTATTGGTGTAGAAAGTCGGATGGCACGCACCACGCTGAGTGCGGTCGATGATTCGAGGGAGAGTCATACCGATGGAGGCAACCACCGTTCGCCCGGCGTTCGGCGTCTTCGACCCCCGGCGCATCGACCAGCCCCCGGGCGGACTCGAGCTTCAGGACCAGAGACCCCCTCGGCCCGGGAGGAGGCAGCTGCTCAAGCTCCCTGTCGGCACCGTCCACAGCGCAACGCACCACATCGAAGTATCGCGAATTCTGCAATGGAGGAGAAAACGAATGCTCGGGTTGATCAGATATCGAAAGGGATGGGCGGCCGTCATCGCGACGACCGCGGTCGTCGCTGCAAGCCTGCTGCCGGCGCACACAGCTCACGCCGACACGCCTAGCGCAGCTATCACTGCTAGCTCGGCCAGCACGACACCACCGGTGACCAACACGGTCACTATCGATAAGACCACGACCGCGGGGTTCGTTCACCCTGGCATCGGCGTCGACGCCGCAAGCCTACAGACCACACGCAATGAACTCATCGACGGTGCGGATCCCTGGACGAGCTACTACCAGGGAATGCTCGCGACGAGCTACGCGAGCACCACTCTCACCTCGGCGAACCAGGGCTCGGGCCTGGGCGTGCCCGCGGAGACCGAGTTCAACAGCGTCGACGAGAGCAACAAGCTCGGGCAGGATTCCGAGGGAGCCTATACGCAGGCGATTCTCTACTATCTGACCGGCAATCCGGTCTATCGCGAGAACGCGATGAAGATCATCCGCATCTGGAGCCACATGGATCCGAACGGGTACCAATTCTTCGCCGACGCGGAGATCAAGACCGGGCCGTTCGTCTATCGCATCATGGCGGCAGCCGAGCTACTCAGGTACACCTCCGTAGTGCCGAGCACCGACGGGTACCCGCTCGCGTGGACCGCCCAGGACACCGCAGACTTCACCAACAACTTCGCTGTGCCGATGGTCAACACCATGGACTACAGCAACGCCTGGTACATGAACCAGGGCACGCTGCCGCTGGAAGGCGCGATGGCCAGCTACATCTTCACCAACAACACGGCGCGCTACGACCAGGCGGTCGAGTGGTTCACGATGAACTCGACCGCCCCTGATCAGGACGTGAACGGCGCCCTGGGCTCGATGTACCGGCTGATCGACAAGACTGACCCTCGCAACCCGTACGGCTACTCGTTCGTGAACCACCTCGAGATGGGCCGCGATCAGGCCCACGCGGGGGATGACGTTCTCACGCTGACGACGCTCGCCAGACTCGTGTCGACGCAAGGCACGAAGCTCGACCCGAAGGCGGGGACGGTCTCGACAAAGAAGAACGCCGTCAACCCCTACGAGTTTCTGGGCGACCGGCTGCTGGCCGGGGCGAACGCCTTCTTCGGATTCATGGATGGCTACAGCATTCCGTGGATCGACATCACCCAGCAGGGCGGCAAACTCGCCCAGGCATACCGGGGGCGGTGGAGCAACTCCCTCAACGAGCTGTACGAGATCTACACATACCAGCAGCACGTCAACGTAGCCAAGGTCGCACCCTACGTCGAGCAGCAGTTCAAGCGGCGTGACGGTGCGTTTTACTACAACTTCAACGTCAATGAGATCGGAACACCGATCGGATCGGACGGGCTTCAGAGCTTCTGGGGCGGCACGCTGACCGGTGACGACTACTGGCTCTCGATCCCCGCGGCGGCCGAGGGCCAGACAGTACCGCAGCCCGACGCCAACGTGTCGTTCGCGCAGAAGGCATCCGTCATCAGCGGAAGTGCGAAAAACATCTCCGATGGCGGCACCACGATTGTGCGCGCTCGGGACGCCAAGAAGGGCACGACTCTCGCCGTGCGCACCATGCAGTACGGCGCACTCACGGGCTACAGCCCGGTGGCGATCCGCGTGCGCACGACCTCGGCTGTCACTCTCTCCGTAAGGGCTCAGCCAGGAGCCTCTCCGTACCAGACCCTCACCGTTCCCGACACCGGCGGTCAGTGGCGCACCATCACCTACGACATGGACACGAGTGTCGTTCCGGCTTGGTCGAACGGTGGCAACAACATCGTCTACTACACCTTTTCGGGTGGGCGGGGCACGATCGACCTCGACTATGTGATCCCGAATGCCGCCGGTTCGGTCACCCCTCCGCGCTTCCCTCAGGGTGCCTCCTCGACACTCGTCGGAATCGCAGGGGTTCCGATCGACGTCAACCTCGCGGCGACCGACGCGAACGCGAACGCTACCGTCACGTACTCGGTCGCTGTGGCTCCGCGACGGGCTTCGGTCGGGGCCTCCAACGGCGAGCTGACCTGGAGTCCCAAGCCGCAGGACGTGGGCGACCACACCCTGATCGTGCAGGCGGATGACGGCACCACGACGACCGCATTGAAGGTCACCGTGCGAATTGCGAAGAACCGTACGGATGCCGTTCAACTCGCCAAGGCGGGCTACGACTCATCCGCGACTTACACCAGCGACACCAAGCCAGCGTTCGATGCGGCAGTTGCGGCGGCGACGGCCGGACTGACGACAGACAGCGATGCCGACTTCGCGGCAGCACTCGCAGCCATCCAAAAGGCCGTCACCGGTCTGCAACTGCTCAATCCGAGGTCGAGCGACGGCACCCTGAACTACGTCGGGATCGTGTCGTCGACGCTTCCCTCTGGCACGCTCGGGTACCTCGTCGACAACGACAACTACACCTACCCCGGCGATCTCTCGGTCAACTCCTTCACCCTCGACTTCGGCTCTGGATATCGGGTCACGAGCACGGCGTTCGATCTGCAGGCGCGGCAGACGTTCGGCAACCGATCTCAAGGGGCGAACGTCTACGGGTCGAATGACGACATCACGTGGACCACGCTCACGACGAAGGAGACGACAGACACCAACGCACTCGAAACGCTCCCTGTCGCGTCCTCACTCACCGGCAAGGCCTTCCGATTCCTGAAGGTGCAAGTCGACGACCCGGGCGCACCCACTGACCCGAACTTTCCCGGGATCTTCGACCTTGCGGAGTTCCACGTCCACGGGTCGCGGCAGGAAGCGGTCGACACGATCGCCACGGCCAGCATCAGTTCGAACGACGCCGAGTCGGGGATCGCCAGCAACGGCGACACCGTGACCGTCGCGTTCACGAGCAACGGCGCGATCAGTGACGTCACGGGTGCCATCGAGGGCGTTCCGGCGACAATCTCCGGCTCGGGGACCTCCTGGACCGCATCGGCAGTGCTGCCTGACACCATCTCGTCAGGGCGCGATGCGGCCTTCTCGATCGACTACACCACGGCTGACGGGAAGACGGCCGATCCGCTGGAGGTGACGACGGACGGGTCAGCGCTGTTCCTGTCGAACTCCGACGGGCTCATCGCGAACGTTCCTGGCATCACCACGCCGGTCTCGCCGACCGGGGACGTAGAGACATCCAAGGTGCCCTATGTCGCGAAGATGTTCGACGACGACGCGACGACCTTCTCCGACGTGGGGCCCGTGAATGGGCAGTACTACATCACCCTCGACTTCGGGGACGGAGGATCCGTGGCGCTCTCCCGAGCGGAACTGCTCGTGCGCCAGGACAGTTTCGGCACCAGCCGCGCCGGCGGTCTGAGCATTCAAGGCTCCAACGATCAGTCGACCTGGACGACCATCACGAACAACGCGCAGGGCACTCTGGATTGGCAGCCCCTCGCGCTGCGTCCCGGTACCTCGCCCGTGGCCTATCGCTATCTGAGGATCACGAACAACGACTGGATCAACATCGCCGAGCTGAGGCTCTTCGGAAGTGTGGTGGCACCGCCGCAAAACTCCGTGACATCGGCGCATATCGGCTCGACCGACGCCGAACCCGGGATTGTTGTCGGCGGCGACACGGTGAACCTCGACTTCACGACGTCGGAGGCGATCACGGACATCGCGGCCGCGATCGACGGAGCAGCGGCGACAGTCACCGGAAGTGGCACGTCCTGGCACGCCTCCCTGACGGAGCCGTCGGACGCGACCGTCGGACGGACGCTGACGTTCCGGGTCACTTACGCCGGCCCGAACGGTGAGCCACGTCAGGCTCTCTCCCGCACGACCGATGCGTCCAGCGTGTTCCTCACGTCGAACAACGGGTTGATCGCGAACCCGGGAAGCGTGTTGACGCCCGTGACCGCAACCGGCCAGACGGACACAGCGAACCAGACCTATGTCAGCAACATGTTCGACGAGAACGCCAGCACGTTCTCCGACATCGGACCGGTGGGCGGCCAATACTACGAGATTCTCGACGCGGGAGCCGGCCACAGCATCAGCCTCGACCACGCAGAACTGCTAGTACGTCAGGATGCTAACGGCCTGTCGAGAGCCGCCGGACTCCAGATCCAGGGCTCGAACGACCTCACAACGTGGACCCAGGTGACGAACAACGCGGTCGGGACCCTCGCCTGGCAAACCCTGGCGCGACCCAGCGGGAGCGCGGTGACCGCCTACCGCTACCTGAAGATCGCGAACAACAACTGGATCAACATCGCCGAGCTGCGGCTGTTCGGCAGCGTGTCGTAGCGAGCGACATGCGGTGTTGCTTCGCCGATGTTGCAGTGATGTCGCTCCTTTCCGCGACGCCACACTCACATCGGCGAAGCAACTTCCGCGGCGAGAAACCGGCTATGCGATCGTCACCTCGACGGGGCCGCCATCGCTCGAAGCGACGTGCGGGCCACCGGCTCCGGGCGTCACGGTAAAGCTGCGCACCGTGCCCTCCGGGGTCGTGACCACGATCGACTTGTCCGAGGCGAAGGGCGGGTACAGCCGCAGTGTGAGCCCGTCGAGGTAGTCGTAGTCGGGCCGATCGTCGCGGGCCCCCACAGGGATGACCGCTCCCTCGCGCACGTAGAACGGCAGGCTGTCGAAGCCGTGCGTCTCCCGCTGCCAGCCGGGGCCTTCCACCTTGTGCCCTGTGAAGAAGTTGGTCCAGGTGCCCGCCGGCAGGTAGAAGTCGACGGTCCCCTCTGCGTTGAAGACGGGTGCGACCAGGAGGTCGGCGCCGAGGAGATACTGCCGATCGAGGTGCGCGACCGCGGGATCGTCGGGGAACTCGAGGAGCGTCGGCCGGAGCAGAGGCACCCCGGTGCTCGAGGCTTCGAGCGCCGCCGCATAGAGGTACGGCATCAGCCGCATCTTGAGGTTCGTGAAGATCCGCGTGACCTCGACGGCTTCGTCGTCGAAGGCCCACGGCACCCGGTACGAGTCGCTGCCGTGGAAGCGGCTGTGGCTGGAGAGCAGGCCGAAAGCGGTCCAGCGTTTGAAAACGGCCGCGTCGGGTGTGCCTTCGAAGCCGCCGATGTCGTGGCTCCAGAAGGCGAAGCCGCTGAAGGCCGCTGAGAGGCCGCCCCGGAGCGTCTCGGCCATGGATGTGAAGGTGGAGGTCGAATCACCACCCCAGTGGACGGGAAGCGCCTGGCCACCGGTCGTCGCGGAGCGCGCAAAGACGACGGCGTCGCCTTTGCCTCGCGCTTCCTCGAGCACTTCGAAGACGGCCTCGTTGTAAAGCTGCGTGTAGAGATTGTGCATCCGCGCCGGATCCGAGCCGTCGAAGTAGTCGACTTCCAGCGGGATCCGTTCACCGAAATCGGTCTTGAAGGCGTCGACCCCCTGGTCGAGAAGGCGTCGAAGCTTTCCTTGGAACCAGGTGACGGCATCCGGGTTCGTGAAGTCGACAAGCGCCATTCCCGCCTGCCAGAGGTCCCACTGCCAGACGTCGCCGTTGGGTTTCTTCAGCAGGAAGCCCGCTTCGGCGGCTTCCGCGAAGAGCGACGACGCTTGCGCGATGTAGGGGTTGATCCAGACGCAGACGTGGAGGTCTTTCTCGTGGAGGCGTCCGAGCATCCCCTGGGGATCAGGGAAGACCCTCGGATCCCATTCGAAATCGCACCAGGTGAACTCGCGCATCCAGAAGCAGTCGAAGTGGAACACCGAGACCGGAAGGTGTCGCTCTGCCATCCCATCGATGAAGCTCGTCACGGTTGCTTCGTCGTACTGCGTGGTGAACGACGTCGACAGCCACAGGCCGAACGACCAGGCCGGGATCATTGCCGGGCGGCCGGTGAGGGCGGTGTACCGGCCGAGGACGTCTTTCGGCGTCGGCCCTGCGAAGACGAAGTACTCAAGACTCTCGCCCGGGACGGAGAACTGCACGCGCTCCACGTTCTCCGAGCCGACTTCGAACGAGACGGGCCCGGCATCGTTCACGAGGACGCCGTAGCCACGATTCGACAGGTAGAACGGCACGTTCTTGTACGCCTGTTCGCTCGACGTTCCGCCGTCGGCGTTCCAGATGTCGACGACCTGTCCGTTCTTAGCAACCGGACCGAACCGCTCCCCCAGACCGTAGACGTGTTCTCCGACCGCAAGGTTCAGTTGCTCGTGCAGGTAGGTCGAGGCGGGACGGTACCGCTCCGCCTCCGACAGGCGGGCATCTCCGAGCAGGGGGCCATCGGCCGGCGGCGTCGCGGCCCGGATGGAGCCGACCGACTTGTGGCCGCTCGACGTGAGCGGCACCCCGTCAGAAGTGAACTCGAGATTCCAGGGCGTCCCCCGGGTGACGGTCGCGCGAACGGGGCCGGACGTCAGCACGGCCTCGTCCACGGAGAGGGAGATCTCGGGCCGATGATCGTCTCGAGCTCCGACGAGGTCGAAACCGAGCGGCCTGGACGCACCGGCGAAGTGCGTGATCCGAACTCCGATGACGCCGGGGAGTGGGCTCCAGAGACGCACCGTGATGGTGGGCCGATTGAGCGTGTCACCTCGCGTGGTGATAACTCTCGTCGGAGCCGTGATCGTGATCGACGTCTCGTCGGAGTCCCAGGCGTAGGCCTCGGCGGCGTGGAGCGCCTCAATCCCGGGCCGCTGGAGCCAGAACCCATCCGTGAACTTCACCGTGCAACCTCGACCTGCTCCTCAGAGGCGAGTGCTTCCGCGACGACCGGCGGCGACCCCTCGGGGATCCGCAACGTCGACAGCTCGATCACGAGCGTGCCGAAGCCGTCGAGAGTCGGCCGATCGACGTCCGCCTCGGTGAGCACGTCGAACCCTCCGAGAGGGAGGTCGACGGGCGCAGCGTCCTGATTGATGACGAAGAGCAGCTCACCACGAACGCTCGCTTCCACCCGCCCCGGAAGATCGCGAACGACCGGCTCGACGCCCGCTTCGCTCCACACATCCTCGAGCACTCGGCGAAGAGCGGCAGGATCCGGAAGGGTCGCGAAATACCAGGCCGTCCCGGATCCGAAAGCATGGCTGATCACGGCGGGCAGTCCGTCAACGTCGCCCCCGCTGAATGCGGCGTGCGTCTGCGCGCCCCGCAGGTGCAGATATTCGCTCCACTGGCTTCCCGAGAATGTGCCCCAGCGCTGGCTCCACACCGGCGCAACGCTTGCCCGGCCGAGCGCGGCGAAGTCGTCGATCGACACTCCGAGAACGTCCTGGAGCGCGCCGAAGTAGCCGTCGAGACGAGCCCTGTCGTGTTCGTCGACGTGGCCGCTGAACCAGGTGACGACCAGGTGGCCGCCCTCGTCGACGTACCGCGCGAGGTTGTTCGCTGTCGCGTCGGAATACAGGTACAGGTGCGGTGCCACCACCAGCTGATACGCCGACAGGTCGTCGTCAGGGTGCACGAAGTCGACGGCGACGTTCGCCGAATGGAAGGGCCGATACCAGTCGACCAGATTGTCGTGGAAGTCGAGGCGCACTTGATGCGCTTCGCCTTCGGCCGCCCACCAGCTCTCCCAGTCGAGCACGAACGCGACGCGGGCGGAGCTCCTCGTGCCCTCGACCTTGTGAAGGGCCTGCAGGTCGTGGCCGAGGTCGACGACCTGGTGCCAGATCCGACTGCGGGTACCCGAGTGCGGGAGCATTCCCGAGTGGAACTTCTCCGCTCCTCCCTGTGACTGCCGCCACTGGAAGAAGTTGATGCCGTCGGCGCCGCGCGCGACCGCCTGCATCGAGAGCGCCTTCATCATGGTGCCCGGCTTCGTTCCGTTGATCGCGCGCCAGTTCACGTATCCGGTGGCCTGCTCCATCAGAATCCACGGACGACCACGCCCGAGTGACCTCATGAGGTCACGTGCCATGGCGGCGCCGACGGCCGCATCGGGGTCGAGCGGATCAGGATACGAGTCGTCGGAGATGACGTCGATTTCGTCGACCCATTTCCAGTAGTCGACGTGGCGGAAGACCCCGATGAAGTTCGTGGTCACGGGCAGGTCCGGGCTGAACTCGCGAATGGCCACCTTCTCGGCACGGAAGCATTCGAGCAGCTCGCCGGACGAGAAGCGGTGGTAGTCGAGAACCTGCGAGGGGTTCGCGAAGACCGGTGTGGCCCGAGGGGGCTGGATCTGGTCGAACGATCCGTAGAGCTGACTCCAGAAGGCCGTCGTCCACGCCGCGTTGAGCTGCTCGACGGTGCCGTACTTGGCACGAAGCCACTCTCGGAAGCTGGCGGCGCTGACGTCGCAGAAGCATTCGCTGGTGTGGCAGCCGTACTCGTTGTTGATGTGCCAGAGGACGACCGCCGGATGCTCGGCGTAGCGTTCTGCGATCCGGCCCGCCAGTCGCGCGGCGAGGCTCCGGTAGACGGGCGAACTCGGGCAGTAGTGCTGGCGACCACCCGGCCAGAGGGTCCTTCCGTTGCGGTCGACGGGAAGGGTCTCCGGGTACTCCGTGCTCAACCACGGCGGCGGGGACGCCGTCGCCGTCGCCAGGTCGACGGCGATGCCGTTCGCGTGGAGGAGGTCCAGGATCCGGTCGAGCCAGCCGAATTCGAAGAGCCCTTCGGACGGTTCCAGGAGCGCCCAGCTGAACACCCCGACCGTCACGAAGTTGACTCCGGCCTCGCGCATCAGCCGAACGTCTTCGCTCCAGACTTCCTCGGGCCACTGCTCAGGGTTGTAGTCGCCGCCGTACTTCAACCCCATCAGCCCTTCACCCCGCCGGTCGAGAGACCCGACTGCCAGTACTTCTGAAGGAAGAGGAAGGCGACGATGAGAGGGACGACCGAGACGAGAGAGCCGGTCAGGATCGGCGTGAAGTCGGCTTGGGAGCCGCCACCACCGGCCGCCGCCGCACTCTGCCATTGTCCGAGGCCGACGGTGAGCGGAAGGAGGTTGGGATCGTTCAGCATGATCAAGGGCAGGAAATAGTTGTTCCAGGTCGCCACCAGGGAGAACAGGAGCACGGTCACCAATCCCGGCATGAGCAGTCGAAGGCTGACCTGCCAGAAGATGCGGAACTCCCCCGCTCCGTCGATCCTCGCTGCTTCCATGAGGCTGTCGTCGACGGCGCCTTCGGCGTAGACCTTCATCAGATAGACGCCGAACGGGTTGACGAGGGAGGGCAGGATCACGGCCAGCGGGGTGTTCGTGAGGCCCACCTGGCTGAAGAGCAGGAACGTCGGGATCGCGAGGGCGGTCGTCGGGATCATGATCGCCCCGAGGACCACGCTGAACAGTGCGGTGCCCCCGCGGAACCGGTATTTCGCGAAGGCGAACCCGGCAGCCGTCGCCAGCAGACTCGCGCCGATGCCGCTGACCCCCGCGTAAAGGATGGTGTTGAGGAGCCACCTCCCGAAGATTCCGTCCTGCCTTGTGAAGACGTCGGCGAGGTTCTGGAACAGGTTGAAGGTGCCCCCGAACGAGAACCCGAAGGTGCTGAAGAGATCGCCGTTCGTCTTCGTCGAGGCGAACACCAGCCAGGCAAGCGGCGCCAAGAAATACACCAGGGCGGCCAGGCCGACGATGGTAAAGAACGTGCTCGGCCGTTTGTTCTTAGGCAGTTTCAGGCGACGCCCCGAGGGAGCGGCAGCGGCACGCGCGGAATCGTCGAGGGACACGGGGGAGACTGCGGTCGTCACTGGGCACGTTCCTTGCGTTGGATCGAAAGCTGGACCACGTAGGAGACGATCATGATGACGATTCCGAGGAGGAACGACACGGCCGCCGCGTAGTTGATCTGATGGTTGGTGAACGCCAGCGTGTAGGCATACAGGTTCGGTGTGAACGAGCCGTTGATGACGTTCGGGGCGACGCTCTGCAGCAGCTTCGGCTCGTTGAACAGCTGGAAGGTTCCGATCACCGAGAAGATGACGGTCAGGACCAGCGCGGGGCGAACCGAAGGGATCTTGACGCTCCAGGCGAGCCGGATCTGCCCCGCCCCGTCCATCTCAGCCGCGTCGTACAGCTCAGTGGGAACCGAGCGCAGCGCGGAGAAAAGGATGATCATGTTGTAGCCGACGTACCCCCACGTGACGATGTTCATGATCGAGTACAGAACGGTCGCAGGGCTCAGGAAGTTCGGCACGGAGAACGAGAAGAACTGCGCGATCTGCGCGAACGGACCGAAGTCGCCGTAGAGATAGCCCCACATGAGAGCAGCCACCACTCCGGGAACCGCGTAGGGGATGAAGATCCCCAGCCGGATGAGGCGGGGGAACCTCAACCGCCCGCTGTCCAGCAGGAGCGCGAAGAACAGCGATGCGGCCAGCATGATCGGAACCTGGATCACGAGGAACAATGCCATTCGCGCGACTCCGCCGAGGAACTCCGGATCCGTGATCGCCTGGACGAAGTTGCCGAACCCCGTGAAAACGGTTCCGCCGATCAGCTGGCTCGAGAAGAAGCTGAGATACCCCGAGTAGGCAAGCGGCACGACCAGCATGGCGACGAAGACGACCAGGAAAGGCAGGACGAAGAGGTAGGCCGCGGTCGATTGCTTGCGGGTGATCCTGCTCCGCCTCTTCTGGGATCCTGCCCCGCTGCTGCGGGCCGAAGTGGTGACTTGAGTCATTTCTCCCCTACTTGGTGGTGACGGTGAAGCCCTGCGACTTCGCGTACTTGACGACGGAGGCCTGCCATGCCGCTAGACCGGCGTCCATCCCGGTACCGCCGTCGGCCATGGCCTTCCCGAGCGTCGTGTTGAACGAGCTGTAGACGTAGTCCATGAAGGGGAGCGAGCCGAACGAGGTCGTGATCTTGCTCGAGATCCCCGCGAACACCTTGTTGACCTGCTGTCCGCCGTAGAACGACGACTTCTGGTCGGCGAAGGTCGGGTCCGCGAGCGTGCTCTTCGTCGTCGGGAACAGGAACTGCTGGGTCGCGAAGTCGAGCGTCGACTGCTTGTCGCTGTTCAGGAACTGGCTGAAGACGGCCGAGGCGATCTTGTTCTTGCTCGACGACAGCACCGTGTCGGCGGAGCCGCCGACGATTCCGGATTCCTGCTGACCGGCCGTCCATTGGGGAAGGGCGGCCGCACGCCAGAGACCGGACGTCTTGGATGCGGTTCCCTGGAGGAAGACGGGACCCCAAGCCGCGGCGATCCAGGAGGCATACTTGCTGCTCGAGAAGCCCTGGTACCAGCTGTCGGTGAAGTCGGGGTCGGTCGACACGTCACCCTTCTGGATGAGGCCGCTCCAGTAGTCGACGACCTTCTTGCCGTCGGCGCTGTCGAGGTTGATGTTGACGGTCTTCTTCCCGTCGTACGAGAACGGATTCGCACCGGCCTGCTGGAAGAGGCCGAGGAAGGCACTGCCGTTCGCCGAGGGGATGTCGGCCAGGTACTGGCTCGGGTCCGCCTTGTGCACCGCGGCCGCGGCCGTGGCGAACTGCGCCCAGGTCTGCGGGACGGCGACGCCGGCTTTCTTCAGGATGTCCTCGCGGTAGAGGAGACCGAGGGGCCCGGAGTCCTGGGGAATGCCGTACACCTTGCTGCCCGACGACACCAGCGACCAGGCCGAGGACGAGAACTGGCTCTTCAGGCTGGACGCGCCGTAGGGCGCGAGATCGACCAGGTTCTGGCCCAGCTCGAAGGAGGGAATGTGCGTGTATTCGACCTGGGCGACGTCGGGCGCTCCCGACTTCGCCGTGATGGCGCTCTCGAGCTTCGTGTAATAGGTGTCTCCCTGACCGAGGTTGACGACATTGACCTTGATCTTCGGGTACTTCTTCTCGAACAGATTGACCTCATTCTGGATCTTGGGAACCCAGGTCCAGAACGTGATCGTCGTCGGAGTCTTCATTGCCTTCGCGATTGCGGAGGACGAGATCGTGGCGGTCGACCCTGTGCCGGTCGTCCCGCCCGATGTTGCGCAGCCCGTCAGGATGAGTGACGCGGCGGCCAGCGTACTGAGAGCCAGAAGCGGCCTCTTGTGAAGCTTCACCATTGAAATTCCTTTTCTCCGGCCGCACGACTCCGTGGGCTTTTCAGAATGTGACCGGTCACAATTGACCGGCCACACAAACAATAGAGCACGATCCGACAAGGATCAAGCGGGAGTGGTCAGGAACGGGTGGCAGTCGATGACCGGACAACGAGCCGCGCCGAGACGGCCACCTCGTCATCCGCTGCCAACCCGCCGTCTCCTTCGATCTGAGCGACGAGCGAGCGCACGGCACGAAGCCCCGCCTGCGCGAAGTCGATGTGCACCGTCGTCAGTCGAGGGATCGTGAACGCACTCTCCGGGATGTCATCGAATCCGACAACGCTCACGTCCTCGGGAACGGAGATGCCTCGCTCATGGAGAGCCAGAAGCAGACCGACTGCGATCTGATCGTTTCCGGCGATGATCGCGGTGGGCATCCCGGCTCCGTCGATCAGGCGCGCGGCCTCATAGCCCGAAGCCGCAGACCAGCTCGCGCTCGACACGATGGGGAGCGGCACAAGGCCGTGGCCGATCATGCCGCGCTCGTACGCGCGTGACCTGTTGCGCGCCGAGACCCAGCCGTCGGGGCCCGCGAGATGCAGGATCCGGGAGTGGCCGAGCGACACGAGGTGGTCAACGACAAGCCCGACTCCCACGGCATTGAGCGAAACAACTCCGGAGTCGACGTCATCCTCGCCTTCGGTCTCGAAGAAGACCGGGATCCTGAATGTCGTCTTCGCCAACGCATCCCGGCTCTGGTCGGTCGGCGTGAAGGCGATCACCCCCGCCAGGTCCGGCTGATTGAGGAGAGCAACAGCGGTGTCGACATCGCCGTTGGCAACCGAGCGCACGCTGACGATGTCGAGGAGGTAGCCCGCCTCACGGGCCGCCTCGGTGGCTCCCTCGACGAACTGACCCGGCCCCGCCTCGCGCAGGTCGTAGACCATCGCACCGATGCGGCGGGATCGTCGAGTCGCGAGGGCCTTCGCCGTCGCGTTGGGGCGGTAGTGAAGGGCGAGGAGCGCCGCCTCGACCCGTTCGCGGTTCTTGGGCTTGACCGCGGGATTGTCTCGCAGGACACGCGACACGGTTTCGTGCGAAACGCCGGCCTTTCTCGCGACGTCGTAGATCGTCGCCGGACGCCGCTCCCCTTCGCTCGCTGCCGTCATCCCGCTCCCGATCCGTTCCCACACTTTGTGACCGGACACATTCACCTGGATCCATCATGGCACGACGGCGACGGCTACACCTCGAATGGCACCGCCGAGATACCGTCGATCAGCCGCGCGGGCCTCTCGTCCGGCTCGATACTGTCGAACACGAGGTTGTCGAGCACGAGGCCACGGACATTCCGCGCATCCAAGAAGGCCGCGCGGCTCCAGTCGGGGTAGTAGTTGCTCGACGTCGGACCCTCCCGATCGACGAGTCGATCGACCACGACGGGATACTCCTGAGGGATGTCCGCCAGCCGCACTCCCCCGACACTCGTGTAGCTCACGTCGCGCAGCGTCACGCCCTCGATCGGATGATCTGCCTCTGCGTCGATCCGGATGCCGTTGAACCGCGGACTTCCCATGACGTCGTTGCCCAAACGGATCTGCGGCTCCCGCATGATCGCGTCGTCGATCGCCGTCACGGACGAGAAGACGACGTGGCGAAGCCGGCCGATGGCCGGTGTCTCCGTGAGCTCGAGCGACGACCCGAGGTCGTCCGGCTCGAACCGATTGTTGAGGATCAGGAAGATCGGCCGACGCACGTTCCGCATGACGACGTTGGTCACCGAGACGTTCTCGATCGTCCCGCCCTCGGTCGACTCGATCTTGATCCCCTCCCGCCAGACGTCGCGCATCGTGCAGTTGCTGATCACGACGTCGCGAATGTTGCCGATCGATTTCAGGCCGATCCGGATCCCCGCGCAGAGGGATCGGAACTCGCAGTTCGTGATGTGGACGTTCTCGACCGGGCGCTCGCGGCTGCTGGACTGGAGGCAGAGATTGTCATCGGTGCCGCTGATCCGGCAGTTGGAGACCCAGATGTGCCGACTGCCGTCGAAGTCGAGTCCGTCACCGTTGTAGCGGGTCTCGTTGTGGATGTGAACCCCGTCGACCCAGATGTACTCGCTGTCGAGGAAGGCGGTCGTCCAGGCCGCCGCTTCGAGCAGGCGTAGGCCCGACAGGCGGATGTTCGCGCACCGGAGGGTGCGGATCATCATCGGTCGATACGGGTCACCGTCGTTCGGGAAGGCCACCGCGTTGCCGTCGATGACCCCCGTCCCCGTGAGACCGATCGAGTCGGCGTCCTCCGCGTAGATGAGACAGCGGTCGAGCGCGGACTCGTTGCGATACCGCTGGTGGTGGGTGTCGGTCGCATAGTCCGCGATGTCAGGGCTGCCCAGGATCCGGGCCGGTGCGTCGACCCGGATCGTCACGTTCGATCTCAGCCGGAGCGTCCCGACCACGAAGACACCGTCGCGGACGACGACGGTGCCTCCGTGAGCGTCGTGGCAGGCATCGATCGCTGCCTGGATCGAGCCCGTGTCCTTCGTGACGCCGTCGCCCACCGCTCCGAAGTCGGCGACGTCCGCCTCCACCCTTCAGTCCCTCCCCGAGAGTCGCAGCACGACCGTGGACAGCGGCGGCACCGTGATGGGGCGGTTGAGCGCAACCGACCTCGGCTTCCTTCCGGTGGAAGGGCGCAGCGACGATGTCTCCGCCAGCAGGGTCGCCGAACCGGTGCCGCCAGGGATGAACTCGAAGGACTTATCCGTCGTCGTGTTCTGACCGATGATGTAGTCGCCGTAGGCCAGCTGATAGAACGGCGCCTTTCCGACCAGCATCGTCTCGATTCCGAAGACATCGTCGGCCCCGAGGGTGGGGTCCTTGACGTCGGGTGGGATCGGCGCCTGGTAGAGCGTCTCTCCGGCAAGGAGCTGGTGGATCTGCGGCCCCGGCGCCGGGTAGCCGCCGGCCACGCCGGCCGTGTGACCGGCACCGTCGTTGATGGCGTAGTTCCAGGTTGACCAGTCCGGGATCACGAAGGTTCGCGCCGAGGAGGATACCCCCTGCGACCGCTCCCGAATTGTCGCGGATCGCTCGCCGTCGGGGCGCACGAGGTGCACACGGGCGTAGTTGTTGACCGCCTGGCGAGCACGGAAGTACATCTCCGTGAAGAACAACTCCTGCCCGTGTTTGAGTGCGACCACACCGTTGGTCTCGTCGGTGAAGACGAAGTCCGGCGCATCCCAGTTCGTTGGAAGGCGGCTCGACGAGGCAGGGAGCGTCTGGAATCCCGGCAGGTCATGGCTGATGAACTTGAACGCGTTCAGGCCGACGCGAGTGCTGAAGTTGGTCAGCATGAGGTCGAGCTGGGGTGCGAGCTGACCATCGGCGACCATCTCCTGCTGCCAGCCGACGATCTCGGGATCCTGGAAGGCGACAGCCGCCTGGAACGGATTGGAGTCCCAGACCACACGCTGGGCATAGTCGATGAGTCCCGGGTACTCCTCGTTGCGCCAGCCGATTTCCGTTTCGAGCCGAGCCACGCGATTGCCGTCTGCATCGATGTCAAAATACCGGAACCAGGAGCGGGCTTTGATCATCTTGAGGATCTGGGCCTTGATGTCCGGGGCGTCGACCGGGTTCACCCCGTCGGTGAAGGAGTCCCAGATGGCCACGAGCCAGTCGGTGACCTCCCCATAGCTGCCGACAAAGCCGAGTTCGCGCGTGAGACCGGCCGGAGTCGTCGTGGTGTAGTGATCGCCCAAGAGACGCGTCCGCGTGCCGTCCGGGTTCTCGGCACCAAGCCAGGGCTTCATACCGATGCCCTCGCGCACCCACTCGCGCGCCTGCTCCTCGGGCCAGGCATCGCCCGGAGACAGCAGCATCAGGGCACGGTTGGCCTGGTAGATGCCGGTTGCCGTGATCTCAGCCTGGTTGCTGTAGTGGCGGAAATTCTGGATCCAGTAGGTCCGGCTGCTCAGCAACATGTCGATGTACGCGTCGCGTCGAACAACCGTGCTGCTCCCGGTCGGCGGATTGTTGATCACCTGGATGTCGTCGAACCAGGCCGTTGTCCCGTCACCCGCCATCATCCAGATCTCGAACTGGGTCGCCCCGTCCGGCACGGTCATCGTCTGGCTCAGCTGCTGCCAATCCGTGGTGCCGGCCGCGGCGAACACCTTGTGATCGGCGCCGACCAGGTTGTTCGACGCGTCCCAGAACAGAGCATCGATGCAGGGCGTCGTCGAAACCCCGTCGGTCTTGACCCAGAGCGAGAAGGTGAACGCGCCTGGGCCGGTCGCGACGTGCCCCAGGGGGCCCGCGATCGTGTTGCCGTCCGTCGCGACGATCTTGAGCGACGCGGTCCCGGTATGGCTGACCGTCGCGTCGCGGCTAATCGTGCCGTCGCCTGCCCAGGTGAAGCGCTGCCAGCCGACGGCTGTCGCCCCGCCGATCTCGAATCCGGGATTGACCACGGCGGTGCCACCCGACGACACCGTCTTGGTGATGGCCGTCTGGAAGTCGGGCTCGTCCCAGAGCAGATTGGTCACGAGACCGGTGCGTCCGAAACCCTGCCACTGCTGATCCGACGCGGTGAGGACCGTCGGATCCTGCTTCCAGGCAAGGTATCGGCCGTCGATGGCCTCGCAGACGGTCGTGATCGCGTCCGGATTCTGATATCCGGTGCCGTCGGGCCAGAAGTACCCGCGCGCAACCGTCTCGATTCCCCAGCCGTCCATCTGGCCGTGGCCGCCCCCGTAGATGAGGTTCTGCTGGTCACTGAGAACGCGCGCCCGGATCGTCGAAATCGCGGCAGCATCGGTGTTCGCTCGCGTCGTGGGCACCGGGGCAGGGCCCCACGGGTCGTTCTTCGGCAGCTCGAAATAGGGCTCATCGCTGGTGTACACGCGATAGATCGACCGAGACGGGGTCGTCTGGTTCGAGAAGAAGTTCGTCGCATCGCCGTAGGCGAAGATGCTTCCGTTCGAGCGGATCTCGATCTCGAGGGTGGTGAGACCGCGTGTGACGCTCTCGGGGATCGGGAGCGTGTGCAAGAAGAATCGCTCTGGGCTCCGTGGATCCTGATCCATCATGTCGGCGTTGTCGATCTCCCCCTGGTCGAGATACCCGAGGATCTTGTCGTTGATGAAGTAATTCAGACGCCAGTTGCCGTCGTTCTCGTCGGGCGCCGCGTCACCGCCCCAGAACTTGGTCGTGACATAGGTCGTCTTGTCCGGCGAAACCCGAAGGGTGAACTTCACCGTGCCGCCCCAGTAGGCGGCCGGAGACGCCGGATTCAGAACACGGGCCGGTTGTGACTGCTGGCCGGCTACGACACTCGACAATGTCGAGACCAGCGCGTGCGCCGTCTCGGAGGCCGAGTTGCCGAGGACGACCGAATCCAGGATCGGCGAGGGCCGTCCGCCCCGTTGTGGCGGCAGCGGGTGTCGACTTGCGGCGCTTGCGGGCGATCCGGACCACACCAGTCCGGCAGCCGCCGCGGTCCCGGCGACTCCGGCTGATCCGGCCAGGAGGCGTCGGCGGCTGATCCCGGTAGTCGTCGCCTCGTTGACATTCTGCGACTTGTCCATCAGGCCTTCTTGGACTTGAGGTAGGCGTTCGCCTGCTTTTCCATCTCGGCCTGGAGCTTGTCGAGGCCGGCCGCGTCGGCAGCCTGCTTGAGCTTCGAGAGACCCTGGTCCACGTCGACGGCACCGTAGTAGAGCGGGTTGGCGTACTGGGTGATAGCGCTCGACATCTGCGTGATGGGCTGCTTGACGGGGGTGCTGTCCGGAATGAACGAAGCGAAGGGATCCGTGGTGAAGTTGCTGAAGTCCTGGGCCCAGTCGAATTCCTTCTCTTCGGACGCCGTCATGACAGAGGTTCGCAGCTCGAGGTCGGAGCGCCAGGAGAGCGCGTAGCCGGGGAAGGTGTACTGGCTCAGCTGCTCGTACTTGTTGTCGCCGACGGCCTTCCAGTCCGTGCCTTCGATGCCGTATTCGAGAAGGTCATGGTTCTCTTTGATCGACACCCAGTCCTGCAGCTGCATGGCACGTTCGACGTTGCCGCCGTTCTTGTTGATCACGACGTTGTTCTGCGCCTGGAACGTCTGATTCGGCTTGACCGAGGTGAGACCGTTGGGGAAGGGAAGGATGTCGGCGATCTGCGCGCCCTTGACCGCCTTGAGGAGCCCGGGCAGGAACGTGCTGCTCGTCGTGCCGTCCGTCTGGCAGTCCGTCGCGGCGGCGCCGCCCGCCGTGAACTCACCGTGAGCGCTCGTCGAGTCGAGGTTCAAGGCGTTGGCGTTGATGATGCCGTCCTGGTAGTACTTGCGAATCGTCCGGAAGGCGGCGATCGTGCCCTCGTCCTCCCAGAATGGGATCGGCTTCGACGAACCGGTCGTCGAGGCGTTCTTGTCCAGGAGGAAGTACAGCCCCGACCCGTTGAAGACCTGCCCGATCGTGCTCGGGTCTTCCCACGAGGCGCGGTTGAACAGGCCGTTCGGGTTCGGCACGGCCATCTCGAACGTGAGGGTGGAGTTGGCGACGAACGGAGCGATTCCTCCACCTTTCTGCTTGGCGGCGTAGAGGAACTTCTCGAGGTCGTCGAAGTTGACGATGTCCGAGACACCGTACTTGTCGGCGAGGTCCTGCCTCACGACGAAGTGCACCAGACGGCCGGCACTGTTGACCTGCGGGACGCCCCACAGTTTGCCGCTCCACTGGTTCGCCTTCACCAGAGTGTCGGGCACCGTCTTCGCGAGGTTCGGATACTTGCTGAAGCTCGGGATTTCGGCGAGGGCGCCATCCGCCTGGAGCTGCGCCATGTTCATCCACAGCGCTTCGTCGGTGGTGTCGAAGGAGCCACCGGCGGTGAACTTCAACAGGTTCTGCGAGACATAGTTCGACCAGTTGACGAACGTCGGCTGGAAGGTGAAGCCGAGGTCCTTCTGCAATTTCGCGTTGACCTTCTGCAGAACGGGAGCCCAGCCGGCCGGTGCGGAGCCGGGGAGGAGCGCGGTCGAAACGCCGGACACCTTGCCGCCCGACGATCCCTTCGAACCCGTGGTCGATGGCGACGAGCACGCCGCGAGGACGGCGGCAAGGCTTATGCCGCCGCCCAGGCCGATGAAACCTCGACGGCTCAACTGTGAATTGGACATGCCTACTCCTTTGTAAGGGTCTCTGGTGGTGCGGAGGGTTGTAGTGGTGCGGGTGGGGTGTGCGGGGTGAGGCGGTGCGGTGGTGGTGGGCTCAGCCCTTCGTCGCGCCGAGGGTCAGGCCCTTGACGAAGAAGCGCTGTGCGAACGGATAGGCGAGCAGGATGGGCGCGACGGTCAAGACGGTCATGGCCAGGCGGAGCTGGTAGACCGGTGCCGCCGACTGGGCCGCCGAGGTGCCGGGCAGTTGCGCCGCGTTCGTGACGTTCGCGATCAGGTTCTGCAGGATGAGCTGCAGCGGGAACTTGTTCGGGTCGGAGATGAACAGGAGCGCCGTGAACCACTCGTTCCAGTAGGTGACGGCGTAAAAGAGGCCGAGGACCGCCAGGATCGGCTTGGAGAGCGGCACGACGATCTGGAAGAAGATCCGGAGCTCCCCCGCCCCGTCGATCCGCGCCGAGTCGAGGATCTCCTCGGGTAGTTGACGGAAGAAGCTCACGGCGACGAAGACGAGGAAGGGCGACATCATGGCCGGCAGGATGACCGAGAACCAGCTGTTCTGCAGGTGGAGGTACTGCGTCACGAGCAGGTACAGCGGCACCAGGCCACCCGTGAACAGGAGCGGCAGGTAGGCGAAGATCGTGAGCGGTCGGCTGATGCCGGGCAGACGTCTGGCGATCACCCAGGCGAGAGCCGCGGTGGTCGTCAACGAGAGCGCCGTGCCGACGATGGTGATGAAAAGGCTGGCGAAATAGCCGGCGAGGAGCGATTGCCCCGTGAACAGGTCGACGTATGCGGCAACCGAGAACGGGTGCGGCCACATGCTGTAGCCCGACAGCGCCAGTTTCGACTCGTCGGTGAAGGATCCGGCGAGGATCATCCAGAACGGCACAAGACAGAACAGGGTGAAAATTCCGACGACGACGTAGCTGACGGCGGTGAACGGCTCGAGGCGCTGGCGTGCCTTCGGGCGAATCGTGGGCTTCACCGGCGGTGAGGCAGGCGCAACTTCGACGACCCCGGACTCGAGGGCGGCGTCGATCTCGGGCGCCGCACGACCGGCGAGGAAGGAGCTCATAGGATGCTGCTTTCTTTGTTGAACCGGCGCTGCACCAGCAGGGCAGCCGCCACGAAGATGAATCCGATGACCGACTGGAAGAGGCCGATGGCCGCGGTCGTGCCGAAGTCGCCCAGAGTGCGCAGAGCTCGGAACACATAGGTGTCGATGACATCGGTGGTCGGAAAGAGAGTGCCGTTGTCGCCGACGATGGCGTAGATGGTGGCGAAGTCACCGAAGAAGATCCGTCCGACACCGAGGACGACCAGGATCCCGATGGTCGGCCCGAGCAGAGGCGTCGTGATCGAGCGCGCCATCCTGAACCGGCTCGCCCCGTCCAGGGCGCCGGCCTCGTAGACCTCCTCGGAGATCGACGTGATGGCCGCAAGGAAGATGACAGACGTGTAGCCGCCCAGCTGCCAGATCTTGACCAGTGTCAGGATCCAGGGCCACGGCCCCGGCGTCGTGTACCAAGAGACCTGGGGGAACCCGAAGACGGAGAAGAGGTTGTTCGCTGCTCCCCCGCGGCCGTTCACCCCGGCGAAGACGACCTGCAGGATGATGCTGATCACGATCGGCGAGACGAAGTACGGGAAGAAGATCACCGACTGGGAGAAGCGCTTGAACGCGGTCCAGCGGATCTCGTTGATCATCAGCGCGAGCATCAGGCCGGCCAGCAGCGACCCGGACAGGAAGAGCACGTTCAAGAAGACCGTGTTGAAGGTGATCGTCCACGCGCTTCCGCTGGCCAGGAAGTACTCGAAGTTCTGAAAGCCGCTCCACGGGCTCCCGAAGATTCCCTGGCTGATGTTGAAGTTCTTGAACGCCACAACGAGCCCTGCCAGGGGCAGGTAGCAGAACAGGGCAAACCAGACGATGCCCGGCAGCGCGAGCAGCATCAGCATCCAGCCGCCCTTGCCCACCTTCTTCCGGCCGCGGCGGCCCGCGGGTCGCGTCCGAACCAGGGTGGGGGCTCCCGTGGTCACGACAGACGTCCGATGCGGGGAAAGCGGGTTCTGCGAGTGGTCAGGCGTCGTCGCACGATGTCTCCTCAGTCTTGGCACCGCGGGCTCGACCGCGAACCGCGATGTCTGCAACTAGTTGCATACGGGCAAGCTAGAACAGGATCCAGCGCACGTCAAGAGGCATCGCGGGCGAACTTGACCGATCTCGTGGCGTGCGGCACTCCGTTCGGCCGGCTACGGCTAGCATCCATGTCATGGCCGCAGGCGAATCGCAGAAGTGGGTCTCGCGCGGTCCGCGCCCCGTCGGCCCAGCGAATCTCAAGGACGTCGCTCTGCGCGCCGGCGTGTCCACAGCCACGGCGTCACGAGTCTTCAGCTCACCCGACCTCGTCCGACAGCAGACCCGTGATCGAGTCTTGACCGCGGCTGACGAACTCGGCTACGTCGTCAACGGTCTCGCACGGATGATGATGGGGCAGGGCCGCCGAACCGTCGCCATCCTGGTCGCCCACATGGTCGGCCCCACCTTTGCCAGTCTCGCCGGCGCGGTCGAGAGAGTCTCGGCCGCCGAGGGCCACCTGTTCCTCCTCAGCACCACCCAGGACGACCCCGTCCGCGAACGTGAACTCATCGACACCCTTCGAGAGCAGCGGGCAGCAGCAGTGCTCCTCGTCGGTTCCGCGCCGATGGACGACGCGTACATCGAGCGCGTCCAGGGCTACGCCCGTGATCTGGCGACGATCGGGGCCCGCCTCGTCCTCTGTGGGCGCCCGGCAATCCCAGGGCACCCCGATCTGCTGACGGTCAACTACGAGCAGTCCCGCGGCATCGGCGAGGCCGTCGAGCATCTCGTTGCCCTCGGCCACCAACGCATCGCCTACATCGGCCAGGCAGCCGACTACACCACCCCCGAACAGCGTCTCGAGGGATACAAGTCCGCGCTGGTGAAGGCCGGCCTCGCAGTCGACGACCGTCTGATCCAGGAGTCCGACAACGTCGAAGAGGCAGGCACGCGGGCCGCCCAGGAGCTGCTCGACCGGTGCCCCGACACGACCGCCATCGTGTGCATGACCGACAACATTGCCGTCGGCGTCTACCGAGCGACCCGTGCTCGTGGCCTGACGATCCCCGACGACCTCTCGGTGATCGGATTCGACGACACCCCTCTCGTCGGCGATCTCACTCCGGGGCTCACGACCGTCCGCGCGCCATTCGAAGCCGTCGGCCGCATGGCAGCCGAGCTCGCACTGGGCCTTCCCCACTCAAACGAACCGTTGATCACGGAGCTCGTCGTGCGGGGATCGACGGCTGCCCCACGCTGAATCTCCTCCCTCTTGCGCAAGCAGGGTTGCATTTCGTGGCCAAATGCAACTAGTTTCAGTTTCGTTCAGTTCTAGCCGGGTTCGCCCGGCCCGTGTCGGAGAGACGAAGGAGTCCGGTGTGGCTTTGACATCTTCCAACGGCTTCGACCGGGCAACGGTGACGCCCGAATCCGACGTCAAGCCATTGATCCCGGTTGAGCAACAGCGCTGGGCCACCTGGATGAAGCCACCGTCGCTTGCCGAACATCTCTTCGGAACAGACCTCGCGGTGCTCAGGGCCGTCTGGCCGGGCGCGACCGGAAGCGTCTTACTCGACCTCCACTCAGCAGCGTCCCGAAACGCCCTCCGTCACGCAACGATCTTGATCACGGGGTGGGGAATCCCACCGCTCTCCGATTCGGATCTCGAGGCAGCACCCGACCTGCGTTTCATCCTGCACGCGGGCGGCCAAGCCTCATCGGTCGTGCCGGCGTCGGCCTGGGACCGCGGAATCCTGGTCGCCAACGCCGGTCTCTCGAACGCGGTTCCTGTGGCCGAATACACCGTGGCCATGATCGTCCTCGCGAACAAGTCCGCGCTCCGCGCACGTCAGCTCTACCGCGGACGCCGCACCCGGATCGACCGGGAAGAGACCTTCCCCGAATCGGGCAACACGGGGCGAGTCGTCGGGGTCGTCGGCGCATCGAGGATCGGTCGAATGGTCATCGAGCGCCTCGCCGCGTTCGATTTGTCAGTGGAGGTCTTCGACCCGTACGTTCCGCCCGAAGAGATCACCCGGCTCGGGGCTCGTTCCGTGCCCTTGGACGAGTTGCTCGCGTCGAGCGACGTCGTCACTCTTCATCCTCCGTTGAATTCGTCCACGGTCGGCATGATTGGACGCGAGCAGCTCGCACTCCTGCGCGACGGCGCCTCGCTGATCAATACCAGCCGGGGTGCGATCATCGACCAGAACGCCCTCGTCGACGAGCTGCAGTCCGGTCGGCTGACCGCGATCCTGGACGTCACCGAACCTGACGTGCTGCCCTCCGACAGCCCCCTGTACGATCTCGACAACGTCTTCCTGACACCGCACATCGCCGGATCCATGGGCCATGAGATCGGCCGCGTCGGTCGGCAGATCGCCGGTGAGCTCCGCCGGATCTCGAACGGGCTCGATCCGCAGTACCTCGAACCGCGCCCATGAGGCTGGAGGGATTCATCGAGATCGACGGGGTGCCGCTGCTGTGCACCGACGATGGGCCGGTCGACGCCGACAACAC
>JAODMX010000287.1 GCA_025464735.1 Frondihabitans sp.
TCTTCGGCGTCGACGGGCGCGGCAGCCACGAAATCGACGAGCTCTTCTGTAGCCTCGTCCGCGAATCAACTGGCGGCTCCCGAGACCCGCTAGTGGTGTGCGGGACCTTCTCGTGAGGGTGCCTCACTCCGGCCGAAAAAGGCGGGTGTCGCCGAGAGGAGCACCCCCGGTGAGGAACCTCTCGTGAGCTCTACTGTCCGCAACCGCCGTCGGCGCATCTCTTTCACCGCCGGAGCGATCTTCGCGGTCGTCGGAGTGTTCCTCTTCCGTCTCGTCGACATTCAGGTGGTCCAGGCAGAGGCTCTCAACAACGATGCCGTCGGCAAGCGGTCGATCTCGACCACGATCTACGGCGACCGCGGCTCGATCGTCGATACGAACGGGAGGGTCCTCGCCGGATCCGTCCTGCGGTACGACATCACGGCTGCTCCGCGCTTCGCGAAGGGCTACTCGGCGCGCGACCCGAAGACCGGGAAGATCGTCGACTACACGGTGGCGCAGGCGGTAGACCAGCTTGCGCACGCGACCGGAGTCAAAGCGGCCGTGCTCATGAAGGCCCTCACCGCGGATCCCAAATCCGACTACGCGCTTCTCGCCCATGCCGTCGACGTCGACGCCTACGAGGCCGTCGAGAAGCTCGGGATCTCCTGGATCTACACCCAGCGGGTCACCGCGCGGACGTACCCCGATGGCTCCGTCGCCGGAAACCTGGTGGGTTTTGTCGGAGGCGAGGGGCAGGCCCAGGCGGGTCTCGAGCTTGCCTACGACAAATGCCTCGCCGGAACGAACGGATCCCAGACCTACGAGCGGGGCGCCGACGGGGTGAAACTTCCCGGGAGCACGGTCACCACGACGAAGGCCGTTGACGGCGGCGTCCTTGAGACGACGATTGACGAGAACCTTCAGTACCAGATGCAGCAGGATCTGGACGAGCAGGTCAAGGCGCTTGGGGCTACCTCCGGAACGGTCGTCGTCATGAAGGCCTCCGACGCCTCTCTGCTGGCTGTGGCCGACTCGACGAGTGTCGACCCCAACAACGTCGACGGAACACCCGCTGACGAACGCCAGTCGTCGGCATTCACCGACAGCTACGAACCCGGTTCGACATTCAAGGGAATGACGGCCGCTTCGTTGATCGACGCCGGGGTCGCGAGTCCGTCCACCCAGGAGGTCGTGCCGTATTCGCGTTCGTTCCCCTGGGGTGGCACCATCAGCGACGCCGAGTTCCACCAAACGGAACATCTGACCCTCGCCGGAATTCTTGCGAACTCGTCGAACACCGGGATCTCACTCGCGGGGCAGAACCTCACGAATCAGCAGCGGTACGAGTACATGCTGAAGTTCGGCCTCGGCAAGAAGACCGAGGTGAATTTTCCGGGCGAGTCGAACGGTCAGCTCAAGCCCGCTTCCGAGTGGGACCAGCAAACCGGTATCAACAGCATGTTCGGCCAGGGCGTCGGCGCGACCGCCATCCAGACGGCGAGCATCTATCAGACCCTCGCTAACGGCGGTGTCCGCATGCCAGTCAAGCTCGTCAAGGGCTGTCGCCACGCCGACGGAACGATGACCGACGTGCCGAGTTCAACCGGAACCCGCGCGGTCTCGGCCCAGGCCGCAACCGATGTCGTCCACATGCTCGAGAACACGATCCCGGAGGGCACGCTGCAGGGCATGCAGCCCATCTCGGGCTACAACGTGGCCGCCAAGACGGGTACCGCACAGATCGCCGACGCGCCCGGTGGTGGTTACGGATCCGACTACATCATCTCGGTGGCCGGTATCGCTCCGGCCGAGAACCCGCAGTACGTGGTGCTCGTGACGTTCAACAAGCCGACTACGCTGAAGACTTCGTTCGCGGCGGCTCCCGCCTTCCGCGAGATAATGTCCCAGGTCCTGGAGACGTACCGGGTCAAGCCGTCCACGACTGCTCCAACGAACCTTCCTGACACGTGGTAGGCGCAGAGTCGACCCACGCAGTGTGTGGCCAGGCTGATCAGCCTGGAAAGAAATGAGGAACCTTTGAGTGCCCGGATCCCCCCGGTCCTACGACCGGAACATCCCTCGGCCAGATCGCTCGGCCAGCTCGCAAGCGAGTTCGCACTGGAGCACGTCGGTTCACTCGACGGCATCGAGATCACAGGCGTCACCCTGTCGACGGGTGACCTTCACCCCGGCGACCTCTACGTCGGTGTGCCCGGAGCGCACCGCCACGGTGCGGAGTTCGCCGCCCAGGCGAAGGAGGGCGGCGCCGTAGCCGTTCTGACCGACCGCGCAGGAGCCGAGATTGCTCGCGACGCGGGGCTCCCCATCGTCCTCGTCGACTCGCCGAGGGCTGCGCTGGGCGACGTCTCGGCGTGGATCTACCGCACCGACGAGCACACCCCGCTGCTGTTCGCCGTGACGGGCACCAACGGCAAGACCTCCACGTCGTACCTGCTGGAGGGCATCCTCAAGCAGCTCGGTCTCGTCACCGGTCTCTCCAGCACGGCCGAGCGCCACATCGGCGACCTGACCGTCGTCTCCCGTCTCACCACGCCGGAGGCCAGCGAGATGCACGCGCTTCTCGCCCGCATGCGCGAGAGCGGGGTGCGCGCGGTCGCCGTCGAGGTGAGTGCTCAGGCCCTCAGCCGCAACCGCGTCGACGGCCTCGTCTTCGACGTCGCAGGCTTCACGAACCTGAGCCACGATCACCTCGACGACTATCGCGACATGGAGGAGTACTTCGAGGCGAAGCTCCCGCTGTTCCAGCCCGATCGCGCCAGGCGCGCTGTCGTCTCACTCGACTCGCCGTACGGCGAGCGTGTCGTCGACCTGAGCCGGATCCCGGTTACGACCATCACGATCAAGCCCGACGTTGACGCCGACTGGACGGTTCGCATCACCGACGAGCAGGCCGCCTACACCGAGTTCGTCCTCGACGGCCCCGAAGGGCGCACGCTGACCACTCGGGTGCCGATGATCGGCTGGCACATGGCGGCCGACGCGGCCCTCGCCATCGTCATGCTCGTCGAGGCCGGCTTCGAACTCGAGGCAATCGGCCAGGCTCTCGACGACGACGGTGGCATCGTCGCCTACCTGCCCGGTCGCACCGAGCGCGTCTCCGGCGATCGTGGCCCGAGCGTCTTCGTCGACTTCGGGCACAGCCCCGACGCGTTCCTCAACACCCTCGCCGCGGTCCGCCGTTTCACGCCGGGCAAGGTCATCATTCTCTTAGGCGCCGTCGGCGACCGAGACTCGACCAAGCGCCCCGAGATGGCCCGCGTCGCGGCTGCCGGATCCGACATCCTGATGATCACCGACCACCACCCGCGGTTCGAAGACCCCGACGCGATTCGCAAGACCCTGGTCGACTCGGCACGCGAGGCGTACCCCGACCGGGAGATCCACGAGGTGAGTCCGCCCGAGGCCGCCATCCGCGCCGCCGTCGCCCTCGCCGGCGAGGGCGATTCGATCCTCTGGGCCGGCCCCGGCCACCAGGACTACCGCGACATCAAGGGTGTCCGGACGCCTTATTCCGCTCGCGAGGAAGCTCGCGCCGCGCTGCGCGAGGCCGGGTGGGCCGAGTGATCGCGCTCACCGTTTCAGAGATCGCCGAGATCGTCGGCGGCTGGTTCGACGTCGAGTCGCCGTCGACGAGCATCGACATCGTGTCGGGCTCCGTCGAGACCGACTCGCGCCTCGTCACGCCTGGTTCGATCTTTTTCGCGCTGACCGGTGAAGTCACCGATGGCTACCTGTTCATCGCGAACGCCGTCGAGAACGGCGCCGCCCTCGTGATCGCCGAGCGCGAGGTCGCCGACTCCACGGCCGCCTCTGTTCCGGTCATCGTTGTCGAGAACGGCGTCGCCGCACTGTCTGCCCTCGCGCGAGCCGTTGTCGATCGTGTCCGCTCAGGAGAAAACGACGACCGCAGGATGCGCGTGGTCGGCATCACCGGCTCCAACGGCAAGACCAGCACCAAGAACATGCTTCGTGCGATCCTGTCCGACATCGGCCCGACGGTGGCTCCCGAGGGCTCGTTCAACAACCACGTCGGAGCACCGATCTCGATGCTGCGCATCGACCACGACACACGCTTCCTCGTCGTCGAGATGGGCGCCTCCGGCGCCGGTGAGATCGCGCGCCTCGTCAGCGTCGCGAAGCCCGATACGGGCGTCGTGCTCAAAGTGGGCCTCGCCCACGCAGGTGAGTTCGGCGGAATCGAGGAGACCCGGAAGGCGAAGGCCGAGATGGTCACCGACCTCCCGGCAACGGCCACGGCGATCCTCAATGCCGACGACGACCGCGTTGCCTCCATGGCCGGCGACACCCTCGCCCGCGTCGTCACCTTCGGCTTCGCAGACAAAGCCGTGTACCGGGCGGACGACGTCGAGGTCCATGCGTCGGGCACCTCGTTCACGCTGCACGCACCCGGGCTGACCCGTCAGGTTCGCCTCCGGATCCTGGGTGAGCATCACGTGATGAACGCTCTCGCCGCCCTCGCGGTGACGGGGGAGTGGGGCCTCGACGTAGGCCGCGCGGCGAGCGTGCTGGAGGGCGTCGCCCGGGCCGAACGCTGGCGCATGGAGGTGCTCGACGCCGGCGACGGTGTCACCGTCATCAACGACGCCTACAACGCCAGCCCCGACTCGGTTGCGGCCGCGCTGAAGACACTGGCGCAGATCACCGGGCCCGATCAGCGATCGGTCGCCGTTCTCGGCGAGATGGCCGAGCTGGGCGAGTACGCCCAGGAAGAGCACGACCGGATCGGCCGGCTCGTTGTCCGGCTCAACATTCAGAAGCTGATCGTGGTCGGCAGCGCTGCGCGGCACGTGTACATGGCGGCCGGCCTCGAAGGATCCTGGGATGGCGAGGCACAGATGGCAGCCGACCTCGACTCGGCTTACGAGCTGCTCCGGAGCGATCAGAGACCGGGCGACGTCGTGCTGGTCAAGTCGTCGAAGTCCGCGGAACTCCGTTTCCTCGGCGATCGTCTCGCGGGGGTGACCGCATGATCGCCCTCCTCGTCGGTGGCGCCGTGTCGCTCATGTTCACTCTGCTGCTCACACCGCTCTTCATCAGGCTGTTCCACCGCCTCGGCTGGGGCCAGTTCATCAGGAGCGACGGGCCGCAGTCGCACCACACCAAGCGCGGAACCGCGACCATGGGCGGGATCGTGCTGATCCTCGGCACCGTGCTCGGCTACTTCGTTGGCCACCTGGCGGGTGGCGATCGCCTCACCACGAGCGGGCTCCTCGTCCTCTTGATGATGGTCGGGTTGGGTTTCGTCGGGTTCCTCGACGACTTCACGAAGGTCCGCAATCAGCGAAGCCTCGGACTCACGGGATGGGCGAAGATCCTGGGGCAGGTCGTCGTCGCCGTGATTTTCGCGGTGCTCGCGCTCACGATCCACGGTCGTCTCGGCCAGACGGCCGCATCGACCATGATTTCCGGTGTCCGAGACATCCCGTGGCTCGACCTGGCCTATTTCGGGCCGATCGTCGGTGGGATCCTCTTCTGCATCTGGACCATCATGATCACGGCTTCCGCTTCCAACGGGGTGAACGTCGCTGACGGGCTCGACGGGCTCGCTGCTGGGTCGTCGATCCTCGCCATCGGCTCGTACATCGTCATCGGCTTCTGGCAGAACAACCAGCTCTGTGGAAGTGCGCGCGCGGTCGCGAACGCCTGCTACGACACGACGAACCCGCTCGATCTGGCCGTGGTCGCTGCCTGCATTTCCGGGGGACTGATCGGGTTCTTGTGGTGGAACACCTCGCCCGCCCAGATCTTCCTCGGCGACACCGGATCCCTCGGTCTCGGTGGTGCCCTGGCCGCGCTGGCGATCCTCAGCCGCACCGAGCTCCTCCTCGTCCTGATCGGCGGACTCTTCCTCGTCGTGACGGGGTCGGTCATCCTGCAACGCGCCTACTTCAAGGTCACCCACGGAAAACGAATCTTCCTGATGAGCCCGCTG
>JAODMX010000300.1 GCA_025464735.1 Frondihabitans sp.
GGTACATCGAGCGAGCCGACGGGACGGCCCGGATCCTGGACGTCCACCTGCAGCTGCTCCTCGAGGACCCGTGGATCGAAGAGGATGCCGCGTGCCGGAGCCTCCTCAGCGTGATGGGGTCGGAAGCGCCGGAGGGGGTCGAGATCACCCGCGCCGACGTTCTGTCGATGCTGGCGGTCGATCGCCACAACACCGCCTCGATCGCCTTCTCGCTCGGAGCGGCCAGGGAGAATGCCCGGCGCGCTCGCGAGATCGTCTCGACGGAGCTCTGGGAGTGCCTCAACACCACCAGAGCACGGATGCCGCGCAAGGTGTCGGGCGACAAGGTGCACGAGTTCTTCGCCTGGGTGCGAGAGCGGAGCGCCCTGGCAGTCGGCATCATCGAGTCGGCGACCAGCCGCGACGAGGTCTGGCAGTTCTTCACCCTGGGCCGCAGCATCGAACGGGCCGACATGACCGCGCGGCTCTTGGCGACCAGGACGCTGACGGAGGCGTCCGGACCGTCGTGGACCACGATCCTGCGGTCCGTCGGAGCGTACGAGGCTTACCTCCGCACCTATCGAGGAGTGCCCAGCGCGCGCAACGCGGCCGAGTTCCTTCTGCTCGATCGGCTCTTCCCGCGGTCGGTGCTGTTCGCCATCTCGCGCGCCGAGGCGTGCCTGCGCGAGGTCGAGCCGAACACGGCCCGGACGCATTCCTCCGACGCCGGAGTGCGGATCCTCGGCCAGATGCGAAGCGAGCTCGAGTACAAGCCGATTGCCGAGATTCTCGACGACCTGCCCGCGCACATGGACGCGGTCCAGTCCGCAACGTCGGCCGCCTCGGAGGCGATCCGGCAGCGGTACTTCCCCACCTCGGCCGCACCCACCTGGGTGGGTGAGCGCTCGTGAGCCGACTTCGGATCCGGCACGTGACGGGGTTCGAGTACGAGGGCGAGGCGAAGGCGAGCTACAACGAGGCGCGAATGCTGCCCGCTTCCACCGAGAACCAGTTCGTGCTCTCGTCAAGCCTTCGGATCGAGCCGAATTCCGGCGCGCACGAGTATCTCGACTACTGGGGTACGCGGGTGTCGTCCTTCGAGGTGCTGCAGCCGCATCGCCAGCTCTCGCTGACCGCGACGTCCCTGATCGAGGTGCGAACGGTCGCTCATCCGCCGCACGATCTCGGCTGGGACGATCTGGCCGGGGTTGCAAGCGGGCGGTCGGAGTTCGTCGAGCAGCTCGAGCAGACGCCGCTGACAGCGCCGCCCGCCGAGGTGGTCGCGTTGGCGAGCGAACTCGTCGGCAAGGCCGCGTCGCCCTGTGCTGCCGCCGTGGCCATCTGCGAGGTGATCGGTGACCAGGTCGAGTACCTCCGCGGCGTCACCAACGTCAAGTCGACGGCGGCCGAGGCCTGGGCGGCGAAGGCCGGCGTCTGCCAGGACATCGCCCACATCTCGGTCGGGGCACTCCGCGCCGTCGGGATCCCGGCGCGCTACGTCAGCGGGTACCTGCACCCCAAGCCGAGCGCCGAGCTGCGCGAGACGATCGTCGGCGAGTCTCACGCGTGGGTGGAGTACTACTGCGGCAGTTGGACGGGGTACGACCCCACCAACCTGATCGAGATCGGCGAGCGGCACGTCGTGGTCGGTCACGGCCGCGACTACAACGACGTCGCGCCACTCCGTGGGGTTTACGGTGGCAGTCGGACTTCGAAGCTCTTCGTGACCGTGGAGATCACCCGCGAGGCTTAGTCGTCAGTCCTACCCCGCGAAAAGTATGCCCTCGCGCACGAAGTACGAACTAGAAGGTACTTGTCGCACGGTCGCGTACTTCTTCGCGCTAGCCGCAGTGCTGGTACGTGTACCGCTTCTGGCCGCGAGCAACGAGGTCGCGGTCGCGCAGGATCGTCATGGGCGGGGTGCCGCTGCGCGCGCAGACCTGCGCGAAAGTGCCGCGGAGGTCGTCGGTGTATTCGATGTCGATCACGTGCTTGCCGTACACCTTCGTGTAAGCCGAGCACTCGGTGTAGCGGTCGCACTCCTCCGAGACGGCGAAGTCGAACCCGACCTCGTCGCGTCCGCGGCTGCCCAGCTCGGTGGTGTTCTTCTGCGCGGCGGCCAGCCCGTCGTGGTGGGCGCGCGCCGTCAGAAGTGTGGCGAACGCGATCCCGTCGTCGAGCGTGAAGGCCCGCTTCGAACGCGAGTAGGAGTCGAGGTTGTCGAACTCCACCGCACGGAACCCCTTGGCGCGGCACTCGTCGATCGTCTTGCCCTGGATGGCCGCCGCCCCCGCACGCTTCGCAGCCGTCGACAGGTCGATGAGGTGCTCGTCGGGCCAGCCCGGGTCGACGAGCAGCGAGCCGTCCGCCCGATGCACCAGCAGGCCGTCCGGCCAGGTGACGCCGGGCTGCGTCTGGAACCCGTTGACGTAGCAGATCGAGTAGAGGTGAGGTGCAGGATCCGACGTGCTGTCCCGTTCCACCACGGTGACGCCGGTGGGCGGCGAGTAGGCGCCCCCGAGCTGATAGTCGAACTCACCCGTCGTGGGAGGGAGAACGCGCGCCGGATCCGAAGCGCGCGCCGAAACGGTCACGCTCGGGTTCGCGCCGGTGCCGGCTGTGCATCCCGCGGTCGCTGTCAGCGCGATGACGAGCGCGAGCGCGCTCAGAGAGGTGCGAAGGCCGGCGGGCATGCGCATAGCCTAAAGCCCGCGAGTGTCCACGGATGGCGCCCTCGGGCAGCGCTAGAACGCCGAGTGTGGACACTCGGGCGGGCTACCGCTGCGCCAGCGACTCCTCGGTCGCCAGCTCTGCGGCGGCCGTCTCGCGCTGCACCTCGATCGACTCCGTCGGGGGCATCCCGTCGCCGTCGTGCCGCACTCGGAAGTGCAGGCCCTCGCCGTGTCGCACCCGCAGATGCTGACCGCGGATCAACCACGCGAGTGCGACTGCCGCTGCGACGAATCCGGCTGCCGCGCCCACCCCCATCGCCTCGCGTGGGCCGAACGTGGTGGCCACCCAGCCGACGATCGGGGCACCGATCGGGGTGCCACCGGTGAAGATCGCCATGTAGAGAGCCATGACGCGGCCGCGTACCTCGGGGGCCGCGCTCAGCTGCACGATTCCGTTGGCGGTGGTCATCAGGGAGATCGAGGAGAGCCCCACCGCGATGAGCACGGCGGCGAAGGTCCAATAGGTCGGCATGAGGGCGGCGACGGAGAGGGTGACGCCGAACGAGATCGCGGCGAGGACGAGCACTCGCATCCGTGGCTTCTCGCGTCGTGCCGACAGCAGCGCCCCGGCGAGCGAGCCGACCGCGACGGCGCTGGTGAGCAGGCCGAAGCCGCTGGCGCCGACCCCGAACGACTGCGTCGCCATCGTCGACGTGTAGATCGGGAAGTTCATGCCGAACGTGCCGATGATGAAGATCATCACGAAGATCACGACCAGGTCGTGGCGCCCCCGCACGTAGCGGAAGCCTTCTTTGATCTGCCCCTTGGCCCTCTTCAGTCGTGGCTTGGACTCCAGCAGCCCCACGCGGATGAATTTCAGCGAGGTCAGGACGGCGAGGAACGAGGCCGCGTTGATCAAGAACACGGGGCCGGTCCCGACGGCCGCAATGAGTACGCCGGCGACCGCCGGGCCGATCAGGCGCGCACCGTTGAACGACGCCGAGTTGAGGGACACCGCATTGGTGAGCCTCTTGGGCGGCACCAGCTCGGAGACGAAGCTCTGCCGGATCGGTGCGTCGATCGCCTGGACCATGCCCATGACCAGTGCGAACGCCCAGACCATCCAGAGCTGCACCAGATCGGTGACGACGAGCAACCCGAGCAGGAGACCCAACATGCCCATGGACCCTTGGGTCAGCATGAGCATCCGGCGCCGGTCGTAGCGGTCGGCGATCAGACCCGTGATCGGGATCATCAGGATCGGCGGCAGGAACTGCAGTGCCATTGTCACGCCGAGTGCCGTGGCGTTGTGGTTCGTCAGGTGCGTCAGCACCAGCCAGTCTTGAGCGGTCGCCTGCATCCAGGTCCCCGTGTTCGACACGAGTGCGCCGCCGAACCACAGCCGGTAGTTGAAGACCTTGAGGCTCGAGAACATCGTGCTCACGAACGAGCCAGCTCTCGCAGGATGCGCGTCGCTTCGGTGAGAGCGCGCCTCTCGTCGACCGTCAGCTTGGCCAGTCGGGGAACGAGCCACTCGTCGCGGCGGCGGCGGGTCTCGAGCACGAAGGAAGCGCCGGCGGGCGTGGTGCGAAGCACGACCTTCCGCTTGTCGTCGTCGTCGTTGCCGCGCTCGACGAAGCCGAGCTCGACGAGGTTGTTGACAGTGCGGTTCATCGAAGGGGGAGTCACCCCCTCGTGTTCACTCAGCGCGCCGATGGTGAGCGGCTCGTTCTGAAGCAGGAAGCCCAGCGCGGCGAGCTGGGCGTCGCTGATGCCCGTGTCCGCTTTCTGTTGGCGGAGGCGCCGGGAGAGCCGCAGCACGCTCTGGCGGACATCCGTGGCCAGCAGTGCGTGGGGGACGGTTCGCACGGCCCCGGTGGTCGGGGTCGCCGTGTTGAGAGTGCTCGAGTCTGTCATTGGTGCTTAGTCTAACAAATTAGCCTTGCTAAATAAACCCGGGCAGAGGGATCCGGATCCCGAGGTCTCGTGCTCAGGCCGGCAACACGACACAATGAGTCCGTGCCCACCTTCGAAGCTGCGCGCTCTGACCATGAGTTCGTCGACGCCCACGGCGTCACGATCGCCTACTACGTCTGGCGGGCCGCGGAGCCGCGTGCGGTCGTGCAGATCGCCCACGGCGTCGGCGAGTATGCGCTCCGCTACGAGGAGCTGGCGCAGAAACTGGCCAGGGCCGGCTACAGCGTCTACGCCGACGACCATCGTGGGCACGGACGGACGGGGATCGGGCAGTGGGGTGAGGGCAGCGGGAGGCTGGGCCACCTCGGCGAGGGCGGTCTCCGCGCCACGATCGACGCCGTTCGACAGCTGACGGGAATCGCTCGAGACGAGAACCGCGGGATCCCGCTGATCCTGCTGGGGCACTCGTGGGGATCCCTCATGGCCCAGACGATCCTCAACGGGCACGCCGAGGACTACGACGGCGCCGTGCTCACCGGAACCGCGTACCGGGTCCCCGGATCCATGAACGGCGGCGATCTCAACAAGCGACACGCCCACCTCGGCACGACCGGTTTCGAATGGCTCAGCCGTGATCCCGCGGTCGCCGCGGCCATGGCCGTCGACCCGCTCGCGGTTCAGGCGACCGTGCTCAAGCTCTTCGGCCTCCGTGACTCGCTGCGGCTCTTCGGGCGCCCGGCAAACAAGCTCGGACGCGACCTTCCCGTGCTGATCCAGGTCGGCAGCGACGATCCCCTCGGCGGAACGGTGAGCGCCGAGAAGCTGGCGCACGCGTACCTCAACCGCAGTCACCTCAGCGACGTGGAGCTCATCGTCTACGAAGGGGCGCGCCACGAGGTCTTCAACGAGACGAACCGCGCCGAGGTGACGCAGGATCTGATCGACTGGCTCGGCGCCCGCTTCCCGGCCGCAGCCGCCTAAACCCTCGCCGTCGGGCGTGGCGGTGGTCCTAGGACCACCGCGAAAGCCGTCGCCGAGGGTTTAGCGGCGGATAGGCTCGAACCATGCACGGTGAATACAAGGTCCCCGGCGGGAAACTCGTCGTCGTCGACCTCGACACAAGAGACGGCAAGATCGCGTCGTTCCGGCTGGCCGGCGACTTCTTCCTCGAGCCCGACGACGCCCTCGAGGCAATCGACCACGCGGTCAACGGTCTCGACGCTGCTTCCGACGCGGCCACGATCGTCGAGGCCATCAAGAGCGGCCTGCCGGAGGGCACCACGATGCTCGGCGTCAGCGCCGAAGCCATCGCCGTTGCGATCCGCCGTTCGCTCAGCAGGGCGACCGACTGGCGCGACTACGACTGGGAGATCATCCACGACGCCCCGGTCTCGCCCAACCTCCACCTCGCTCTCGACCAGGTGCTGACCGAAGAGGTCGGCGCCGGTCGTCGGGGCCCCACTCTCCGCTTCTGGGAGTGGAAAGAACCCGCGGTCGTGATCGGCAGCTTTCAGTCATTGAAGAACGAGGTCGACCCGGAGAACGCCGCGAAGTACGGCTTCCAGGTCGTTCGCCGGATTTCCGGCGGCGGCGCCATGTTCATGGACGCCGAAGCGGTCGTCACCTACTCGCTCTACGCTCCGGGCGACCTCGTGCAAGGCATGAGTTTTGCCGACTCGTACGCCTATCTCGACGAGTGGGTCATCGCCGGGTTGAGGTCGATGGGCATCGACGCTTTCTACCAGCCGCTCAACGACATCACGAGTGCCAAGGGGAAGATCGGCGGCGCCGCCCAGAAGCGCCTCGGCAACGGTGCGCTCCTCCACCACGCGACGATGAGCTACGACATGGATGGCGACAAGATGGTCCAGGTGCTGCGCATCGGCCGCGAAAAGATGAGCGACAAGGGCACCACCAGTGCCGCGAAGCGCGTCGACCCGCTGCGGAGCCAGACGGGCCTCTCGCGAGCGGAAGTGATCGATCGGCTCAAGCAGACCTTCACCGGCCTCTACGGGGCGACCGTTGGGCAAGTCACCGACGAGGAGATGGCGACGGCCGAAGAGCTGGTACGCACCAAATTCGCCACCCCGGAGTGGCTTGCCCGAGTGCCGTGACCCGCAGGATCCCTGTGGTCGCAACCTTAGAGATCCTGCGGCCTATCGCTGGGTGAGCTCTTGGTAGTCGGGGTGCTTCTCGACCCAGTTCGCAACGTATGAGCAGGCCGGAACGACGCGGTAGGTCGTCGTCGCCTTGACGTCGTCGAGCGCCGCCTGCACGAGGATGCCCGCGAACCCCTTGCCCTGCTGGCCGGGGTCGACCTCCGTGTGGGTAAACGCGATGTCGTTGCCCGAAACCTGATAGACGGCGAAGCCGACGGGGGAGCCGCCGTCGAGGATCGTGTACTGATTCTGGGCTACGTCATTGCGCACTTCGACGGTCATGGGCAGTAAGGATACGCCGCCGGTGGTCGGGCTCGCCTGCGAGGACGGCCAGAATAGGAGGATGCCCGTGCCCTTCCCGCCCGACTCGCCCGATCTCGTGGTCACCGGCGACAACCTCGACGTGGTGGCCGGTCTCCCCGATGGCGCCTTCACCGTGGTCTACCTCGATCCGCCCTTCAACACGGGGCGCAGCCAGACGCGCCACGCGACGACGTCGGTGCGGGGCACGCGCGCGGGCGCCGTGACGGGGTTCAAGGGAGTGCAGTACGAGCGGATCCGCGGCGATCTGATGAAGTACGACGACCAGTTCGACGACTACTGGTCGTTCCTCGAGCCGCGGTTGGCCGAAGCGTGGCGACTGCTGGCCGACGACGGCACCCTTTACCTGCACCTCGATTATCGCGAGGCTCACTACGCCAAGGTGCTGCTCGACGCGCTCTTCGGCCGAGCGTCGTTCTTGAACGAGATCATCTGGGCGTACGACTACGGCGCGAAGAGCCAGCGCCACTGGCCGACCAAGCACGACACGATCCTGGTCTACGTCAAAGACCCCGTCGGGTACCACTTCGACTCCTCGGCCGTCGACCGGGAGCCGTACATGGCGCCCGGCCTCGTCACGCCCGAGAAGGCAGCACGCGGCAAGCTGCCCACCGATGTCTGGTGGCACACGATCGTGTCGCCAACGGGTCGCGAGAAGACCGGCTATCCGACGCAGAAGCCGGAGGGGATCCTGCGCCGAATCGTCCAGGCGTCCAGCCGCGAGGGTGACTGGGTGCTCGATTTCTTCGCCGGATCCGGCACCACCGGTGCAGTCGCCGCGGCGCTCGGTCGTCGCTACGTGTTAGTCGATGCGAACCCCGAGGCGGTCGCAGTAATGCGCCGCCGGCTCCCCCACGCCACTTTCCTCTAGCCCAGCACCCCTCGAGTGGACAGTTCTCGACGCTGTCGCGGCGAGAACTGTCGAGAACCGTCCACTCGGCGGCGGTTAGGCGGACTTGAGGAGCTGCTTGAAAGCGCTGCCGTGGAACACGAGCGGCTCCACGCTGGCGTCGGTGTAGAGCGCCGTCACCTCGAGCAGGACGAGCGTGTGATCGCCGGCGGGGTAGTCGGCGTACGCCTTGGTCTCGAGCCACACGGGCGAACCGTGCACGAAGAGGGCGCCGGAATCGCTCGTCTCGAGTTCCAGGTTCTCGAATCGGGCGGCCTTGTCTTTGGCGGCGATCTGTCTGGCCGTCTGGCCGTGGGTCTCGCCGAGCACAGAGATCCCGATGCGGTCCGCTCTTTTGAGGGTCGGCCACGTGGTCGAGGTGTTTTGCACGGAGAAGAGCACGAGCGGGGGCTCCATCGAGACCCCCACCGTGAAGGAGGAGGCGACGAGGCCCTCGCGCTCGCCGTCGACCTCGGCGGCCAGAGCGACGACGCCGGAGGGGAAGTACGAGAACGTGGTGCGAAGCAACTGCGAATCGGGCGAGTACGGAGTCAGGGCCATGATCGGTTCTTTCGTCGGGGTGATGCACCCATCGTGGCACTCGTTTGTTGAATCTAGATTACGCCGACCATCAAATGTCCTTCTGTTTCAAGTCGAGTCGATTGCGCCGGATCCGATGGCCGACAGCCCCGGAATTCCGGGCTTGTTGCTCGCCGGAGCGTCGACGTTGGCCTCGAGTGCTCGCTTCGCGGGCCGAATACGCCGCTCGGATACTCATTCCGCGGCCCGCGAAGCGATAACGCCGTGTCAGGCCTCCGGTCGCACCACCCGGATGCTGCCGGTGTCGGGTGACACCGGCGACCCCATCGTGTTCGCGGCCTGCTGAGCCATGATCGCGGCCTCGTCGGCATCCACCTCGGCCTGGGCGGCGTCCTTTCGATCCTGATGGGCGACTTCGTCTATGGCCGAGCGGGTGCGGAGCGGCGCCGGTCGAAGGAAGAAGCTCAGGATGAAGGCCACGATGACCACCCCGAGTGCGATCGTGAAGACGGTGACGGTTGCGTTGGCGAAGCCTGCGAGGAACGGGGCCTTGAGCGCCTCGGTCGCCTTGTTGAGGAACGCGGTGTCGCCGTTCAGGGCATTCGCGAGCGCCGAGGTGTCGCCGCCCGCCACTTTCTTGAGGAGCCCCAGAAGCGTCGCGTTGTTCGGGTCGGCGAGCACCTTCGGGTCGGCGAGGGCCTTGGCCTGCGCCGCGGCCAGCGTTTTGTCTTTGAAGGCGTCGGGGATCGTCGTCGCCAGGCGTGAGAACAGCACCGAGAAGAGGACGGCCGTGCCCAGCGTTCCACCGATCTGGCGGAAGAACGTCGACGACGAGGTCGCCACACCGATGTCGCGAGGACCGACGGAGTTCTGTGAGGCGAGGGTCAGGGTCTGCATCAGCTGGCCCAGTCCGAGGCCGACGAACACCATGCCGATGGAGAGGAACCACCAGGGCTTGTCGTACGTCACCTGGGAGAACCAGGCGAAGCCGAGGATCATGAAGCCCGTGCCGATCGGCGGGAACATCTTGTATTTGCCCGTGCGCGAGATGATCTGGCCGGAGGCGATCGACGAAATCATGAGGCCGAGGATCATGGGCAGCATCTGGAAGCCCGACTCGGTCGGAGTGGACCCATTGACCAGCTGCAGGTAGAGCGGCACGGTCAGCAGGGCGCCGAACATTCCGAAACCGACGAGGACGCCGAGGACGGTGGCCATCGAGAAGGTTGTGCTGCGGAAGAGCTTCAGCGGGATGAGGGCGGCGTCCTTCATGCGGCGCTCCGTCACGATGAACGCGACGATGGCGAGGCCGCCGATGACGTAGCAGAGCCAGGCGCTGAGCGAGCCCCAACCCCAGGTGCGGCCCTGTTCGGCGACGAGGAGGAGTGGTGCCGCGGCCACGATGACAAAGACGGCGCCGAACCAGTCGATCACGACATTGTCTTTCCGCTTCTGCCCGGGGATGTGCAGGAACGCGATGACGATCACAAGAGCGACGGCGCCGATCGGAACGTTGAGAAGGAACACCCAACGCCATCCGGTGATGAAGAGGATCTGGTCGGCTCCGGCGAACAGGCCACCGATCAGCGGGCCGATGACGCTCGAGATGCCGAAGACGGCGAGGAAGTAGCCCTGGTATTTGGCGCGCTGGCGAGGAGCCAGGATGTCGCCCATGATCGTCAGCGGGAGAGCCATGAGGCCACCCGCGCCGAGACCCTGCAGACCGCGGAAGGCGGCGAGCATGTACATCGACGTCGAGAACGAGGCCGCGGCGGATCCGACGAGGAAGATCACGATCGCGATGATGAACAGCGGGCGTCGGCCGAAGAGGTCGGAGAGCTTGCCGTAGATCGGCGTCGCAATCGTGGAGCAGATCAGGTAGGCCGTGGTCACCCAGGCCTGGTGGTCGAGACCGTGGAGGTCATCGCCGATTGTTCGGATCGCCGTTCCGACGATGGTCTGGTCAAGTGAGGACAGGAACATACCGGCCATGAGGCCGAAGATGACGAACAGGATCTGCCTGTGCGACATGAGTCCTTCCCGCTCGGCAGGGGCCGCTGCTGCGGCGGGGGCAACCCGGGACATGTGATTCTTTCTTGTGATCGGTGGAGGTGCTGTGATCGGTGGAAATATTGCGTGTGGTGCAAATTTACACGACTGCCACGACGCGTGGGACTCCCTAATCTCGCGATGATAATCTGACCCGCGCCGAGGGACGGCGAGAGAGATCGGGTTTGCTGCATGACGAGACGTTTCGCAATCGGTATTTCAGCGGCCGTGCTCACGGTAGGTCTGCTTGCCGGCTGCACGTCGACGGGATCGCAGACCGAGCCGGACACCAATCGCTCGACGTCAACACCGGTGGCCGCCGTTGCACAGGTCAGCTCCGTCAGCCCCACCGCGGGTGGCCTTGTCGGTGGCGAGACCGCAACCATCACCGGAACCGATCTCACCGGCGTCACCAAGGTGACCTTCAACGGCACCGTCGCACAGAACCTCACGGTGGTGAGCGCAACGAAGATCACCGTCGTCGTGCCGCAGGCGGTCAACTACCAGCCGTCGTCCGGCGCAATCGCGGTCTACAAGGGCACCGCCCCGGTGACCACCACGTCCTCGCCCACGTTCACCTGGAGCGTGAAGACACCGGTCGACAAAGAGATGGAGTACGCCTTCTCACACTGGAGCGCGGCGACGTACAACACCGCGTATGAGAACTTCAATTCGGTCGGCGGTGACTGCCAGAACTTCGTCAGTCAGTCACTCGAGGCTGCGGGGTTGCCTCAAACTTCGAGCTGGTTCTACACGTCGGCAGGCAGTCATTCCGAAACATGGGGCTACGCGCCGAGCTTCAACTCGTTGCTCGAGAGCACTCCCCCCCTCGGCTTCACGAAACTGACGGACGCGCAGCGCTCGCAACTCCAGGTGGGCGATCTTGCGTATTTCGACTGGAACAACAACGGTGTCCCTGACCACACGATGATCGTGTCGGGAGTGACGACCGTTGACGGCAAGACGAAGGTCACCCTCGTCGGCCACAACCTCGACTTCGACTACCGCGACCTCGACACGACGATCACGCACGACCACCCCGGCGCCACCGTCTGGTTCTGGAAGCTCCCCGCGTCTCTGCGCTGACACGCCCTAGTCGGTCGCCGGGCGCAAGAGCGCGGGGGCGAGCACGGTGAGCGCGAGAACCAGCGCGGCAGCGGCACCGACAATGCCGAGCCAGACGAACGACGTCGCGTTGGCGGGGCGCACGAGCGCGAGTACGACGAACGAGACCGCCTGTGCTGCCGCCTGGACTGCGACGAACCTCAGCAGAGGCACCCGTAGCACTCGCAGTTGCACGTGCGCCCGCCGTGGCAACCACACGGAAAGCGCGCCAGTGGTGAACATCAGGTGCGACGCGAGGAGGACGAGCGCGAAGCGACCCGTGTACCCGGGAGCGCCGACCAGGACCTGCGCTGCAGCCAGTTGAACAACCAGCACTGCGACGAACGGGCCGCGGGGCAGGGCAGCCGCCGCGAACAGGAGGAGGAGAGCGACGACGAGCCAGCCGCTCAGGCCGACGACGACGAGGCTCGCGATGGCCCCGGCCACGACGCCGAGCCCGGTGACGGCGATCGCGGGGACGGTCCGGCCGAGTCGGGGGAAGCCCGGCACGCGGGAGCCGTTCATCGGTGCCTCCTGGGCCTCGACAGCATCCGGAGCTGCACCGCCGGAACAGCCTCCGCGGCCCAGCGCACGCGCTCCACGCCTGAGGCGAGCATGCCGTCGATCCGGTCACCGCGCTCCACCATCAGAAGGCGGTACGCCGCGAGCTCCTCGCGGTTCGCACGCTTCACGTCGGGTGTCGGCAGGACGTCGACCGCGATGACCCGGTGACCCGTCGACGCCCAGGTGATCGCCATCGTCGCCGGTTCGTCGTCGAGGAAGGTCGAAAGGACCACGACGAGCGACGAAGCCGGTACCAAGGGCGTCCGGATCCGCTTCACGGGCTCACCGGTCGGCGCGGCTGTCGAGATGGTCGATTGGAGGCGTTCGAGGTGACGGATTCCGCCCCCGGGCTCGACACTGCGGGCCGTCCCCGCGAGATCGCGCAGACCTACCCGGTCGCCGGCGGCGACATAGGCGGCGGCCAGAGACGAAGCCGCTTCGCGGGCGAGATCGAGCGACGTCGTCGTGGCGGTACCGCCCCGTGCGCCGGACCAGCGGGTGACGTCGGATCCGAGCTCGTCGCGGTCGTCAAGCACGAGAACGACGATCGCGTCAGCCGTCGAGAAGGTGCGCCGCACGTAGAGTTCACCAGGACGCTGGGCTCGGCGAGCGGTGGCCTTCCAGTCGATCCGACGCAGGCGGTCGCCGGGCGCGAAGAGGGCGACGTCGCGGAATTCGCCTCCGTCGCCGGGTGTTCGTGAACCGTGGCCGCCGGTGATACCGACGACCCGGTGGGGCATCGGCAGGCTCTCCATCCGGAGTCGTGGTGGAGGGATCAGGCGACGGCTGGACGGCCCAGGATCCGGGGAGGTGATCGACGTCCCTCCGCCCGCCAGCAGCGAATAGTGCAGTTGCACGATCTCCTGCGGGCCGGAATGGGCCACGGGCATCTTGCCGACGAGGTGGGCCGCCGTCTCGCGATCGACAGCGAAGCGGTGCCGAGACTCGTCTGCCCCGATCATGAGGAACGAAACCGCCTCGACCGATTCAGGGAGGTCGAGCCTGATCTGATACCCCACACCGGTACCGTCGTCGTCCGGGCGGAGGCGCGTGCTGGCCCTGACGATCATCCGCCGTCGGGGGCGGCGGTCGAAGCCGAACGCGATTGCGACGAAGAGTGGCAGCGCGATCAGCGCGAGCTCGGCGCGCCCCGTCACCAGGGCGATGCCCGCCAGCAACACCCCGGCCGAGCCGCCATAAGCCACGGCTGGGTTGACCGACCACCGGGGCAGCGACTCGGAGGTGTCGGGGCGGCTGCCCTGTGGTTCGTCGGGGTCGGTCACCGCGCATCCTGGGTCGTGGCGTGCTCGCCGACCGTGGGCGGCCCAGCGACCTTCGCGACGATCGATCCGATCACCGAGGCCGCGTCGACGCCGTTCGCCCAGGCCTGCGGGGTGAGGGAGATCCGGTGAGCCAGAACGGGAACGGCTGCGGCCTTGACGTCTTCGGGAGCGACGAAGTCACGGCCGTCCAGGACGGCCCGCGCGCGACCGACCAGCATGAGTCCCTGGGCGCCGCGCGGGGAGGCGCCGACCTGGACGTCGCGATTCGTCCGGGTGGCGTTGACGAGATCGACGCAGTAGAGCGCGATGTCGGGGTCGACGTGCACGCTCTCGACGGTCGCCTGCATGGCGAGCAGGATCCGGGGGCTGACGACGCCTGAGACGGTCGCGATCTCGCGCCTCCGGTCGACCCGGTTCAGGAGTACTCGCTGCTCGCCCTCGCGGCTCGGGTACCCCACTGCCAATCGCACCATGAAACGGTCGAGCTGAGCCTCGGGAAGGGCGTAGGTGCCCTCGTACTCGATCGGGTTCGATGTCGCGATGACGTGGAACGGCTTCGGCAGCGGGAAGCTCTGGCCCTCGACGGTCACCTGCCCCTCGGCCATGGCCTCGAGGAGAGCGGACTGGGTCTTGGGCGACGTGCGGTTGATCTCGTCGGCGAGGAACAGGCCCGTGAAGACCGGGCCGGGGCGGAAGACGAAGTCAGAGGTCGCGGGCGCGTAGAGAAACGAGCCCGTGATGTCGGCGGGGAGCAGGTCGGGTGTGCACTGCAGGCGCCGGAAGTCGAGACCGAACGCCTCGGCGAGGCTCCTGGCGGCCAGGGTTTTGCCCAGCCCGGGAACGTCTTCGAAGAGTACGTGCCCTCCGGCGAGGATGCTCGCCAGGGCGAGTTCAAGCGGCTCTCGCATTCCGACGACGACGCTGCCGACCTCATCGAGGATGCTCGCGCCGAGGCGGGAGACCTCGGCGATGCTCAGCGGGGCGGATTCGGTCAGTTCGGCGGCGGAGGTCACGGATGCCTTTCGGTAGGAGAGCCGAGCGCCTCGATGGCGCCCAGGATGCGGGTGAAGGAGTTCAGGTCGAGGTTCGACGAACGCCCGCTGAGGAGCGTGCGGACGACGCCGGGCGCGAGCACTTGCTCGATCGCCTCCCGGTCTGCCTCGGCGTACAGGTCGAGGCCGTAGAGAAAGAGAAGGCGATGTCTGGCCGCTTCGCGCGCCCGGCTCAGCGATCGCTCCTGGACACCCCCGCGGGTCCGCATCGACCAGCTGAGCGCCTCCAGGTCGCGGCGGGCGCCCGGCGCACGTCTGATCGGTGGCTGCGGCCATTGGAGCTCGTCGCTCTCCTGGACGGCGACCCAGGTCATGCCGAGAGCGGCCGCGGCGGCCGCGACCAGCGCGGACTGCGGGATCCCCAGGCCGAAGAACCAGACGATGCCGCCGATGATGACCGCCAGGACGATCACGAGGATCGCGAGACGGCGCAACGGCGGGCGGAACAGCTTCACGAGACATCCGCCTCGGGGGTAGACCCGTCTCCGGGGCGGTCGGGGTCGTCGGCTCCGTTC
>JAODMX010000305.1 GCA_025464735.1 Frondihabitans sp.
CCGAGGCCCCCGGCATCACCGATCCGCTCCTCCTCGTCACCGGTGGGGCAGGCTTCATCGGCGGCACGATCGTGACCCGAGCGCTCGAACGAGGCTGGCGAGTGCGCGTGCTCGACGATCTGCGGCCAGACGTTCACGGCGGTCCAGCGTCGCTGCCTTCCGCCGTCGATTTCATCGAAGCGGACGTCCGCGATGCCCCCGCCGTCGATCGAGCCCTCGAGGGCGTCGATGCGGTCTGCCACCAGGCCGCCAAGGTCGGCCTCGGCGTCGACTTCCAGGACGCCCCCGACTACGTCTCCTCGAACGACCTCGGAACGGCCGTCCTGCTTGCCGGTCTCGCACGTGCCGGAGTCGACCGACTCGTGCTGGCATCGTCCATGGTCGTCTACGGCGAGGGCAGCTACCGCGGACCCTCGGGAGTCGTTCGCCCGGCACCGCGACAGGTGGCCGATCTCGACCAGGGCATCTTCGACCCGCGCGACGACGACGGGAACCTCCTCGTGCCCGAGTTCATCTCGGAAGATGCCGCTCTGGATCCGAGGAACGTCTACGCGATCACCAAACTCGCGCAGGAGCAGCTGGCGACGTCGTGGGCGCGCACGACCGGTGGGCGAGCGGCGGCGCTCCGGTACCACAACGTCTATGGGCCGGGCATGCCGCAGAACACGCCGTACGCCGGCGTTGCGTCACTGTTCCGCTCCGCCCTCCAGCGGGGCGAGGCTCCGCGGGTCTTCGAAGACGGATCCCAACGCCGCGACTTCGTGCACGTGCGTGACGTCGCTTCCGCCAACCTCGCCGCGCTCGAGTGGACCGCCGCGCAGGAGCCTGACACCTTCCGAGCCTTCAACGTCGGCAGCGGGGTCGTGCACACGATCGGTGAGATGGCGTCGCTCCTCAGCGCGAACGCCGGAGGGGCGGCGCCCGTCGTCACCGGCGAATACCGCATCGGCGACGTCCGGCACATCACCGCCTCGTCGGAGCGCCTTCAGACCGAGCTCGGCTGGAGCGCGCAGGTGTCGTTCGAGGAGGGCATGCGCGAGTTCGCAACGGCCCCCCTGCGCGCCAGCGTCTGAGCAGCCACGGTGGCTTCGCCGATGTGCCATTCGCGCCGCTGAAATCCGCGAAGTCGTGCTCGATTCGCGAAGCCACACCCGAACTAGTCCAGGTCCTCCTGTGCGACGAAACTGACCGAACGGACGCCGCGCGCCTCGCCGACCTGCTCCAGCAAGCCGGCGGGCTCTCCCGAGCCGGAGACCTCGATCGAGACATGGACGATGTTCTTGCCGTCCTCGTCCTGGGGCTCCCCCATGGCCAGCCGGCGGATCACCCAGCCCGCGGTCGTGACGAGGGCGAGCACCTCGCGGAGCACTCCCTTGCCGTCTTTGTAGGCGAAGTCGAGCTGAACGGAGGTGTCGAAGGATCCGGGGATCCTGTGGGTCACCGTCGTGTAGCCGTAGGTCACGATGAAGTGGAGAGCCGTGACAATGATCGCCAGGAGCCACAGGCCGGCACCGGCCGCCATGCCGATTGCGGCCGTCTCCCAGACGGCGGCGGCAGTCGTCAGGCCGCGGACGGCCCCGCGCCGCGTCAGGATGAGGCCGGCGCCGAGGAAGCCGACGCCTGAGACGACCTGGGCTGCGACGCGCGAGGGGTCGAGCACGATGTGCTGCGCGACGAGGACGTCGGTGAACCCGTACTTGCTCACGAGAATGAGCAGCGCCGAGGTTGTTCCGACGATCGCCTGGGTGCGCAGGCCCGCGCTCTTGTGTCGCAATTGGCGTTCGAGACCGATGAGCGACGACAGCCCGAACGCCAGAAGCAGCTCACCGATTTGAAGCAGGCCCTGCCCGTTGAGGGAGGCGAGGGTCGGGTCGGACATCGGACCGAGCGTACTCCTGCGCCTTACTCGGCGGATCCCGACCGCACCAACGGCGAGACGGCTCCGAACCACAGGTGCAGGCACCGTCCTGGGCGGTGCACAACCTGTTGGAGGAACCATCATGCCTGGCCGAACAGCACTCCTTACGAACCCATTACCGTCCGACGTTCGACCAGACGCGGACGCCGTCTCTCCCTACGCTCGAAGGATGCGTACAGCCGAGGTCGACGTCATCCTCCCGTGCCTCGACGAGGCCGCCGCGCTGCCGTGGATCCTCGGCCGTCTTCCCGAGGGCTACCGAGCGATCGTGGTCGACAACGGCTCGACCGACGACTCGGCCGAGGTGGCTCGCCGACTCGGCGCTCTGGTCGTGCACGAGCCGCGGCGCGGTTTCGGAGCCGCCGCTCACGCCGGCCTGTTGGCTGCAACGGCGCCGATCGTCGCCTTCTGCGACGCCGATGCGTCGATGGATCCGAGAGACCTCCCCGCCCTCGTCGCTCCCGTCCTGTCTGGCGTGGCCGAGCTGACCCTCGGCCGCCGCCGCCCGACGACGTTCGGGGCCTGGCCGGTGCACGCTCGCCTTGCGAACCTGGTGCTGGCACAGCTCATGCGGCGCGCTTCCGGGGCCCGCCTGCACGACCTCGGCCCGATGCGGGCAGCCCGCCGCGACGACCTCCTCACTCTCGACCTGCGCGACCGCCGCTCGGGCTACCCCCTCGAAATGGTGCTCCGCGGAGCCGAGGCCGGGTGGCGTTTCCTCGAACTCGACGCGCCGTATGCCCCGCGAGTCGGTCGCAGCAAGGTCACTGGCACGGTCCGAGGCACGCTGCGGGCCGTCCACGACATGTCGGCGCTGCTGCGCGACTCGGCCGCACGGCCGACCGCCCGCGGCTTCGCGGAGCTGGCCCGATGACCGCGCTCGTCATCATCGCGAAGGAGTGCCTGCCCGGCAAGGTCAAGACCCGGCTCCACCCGCCGCTGACCCTCGAGCAGGCCGCCCGAGTCGCCTCGGCGAGCCTGGCCGACACTCTCGGGGCGGTGGCGTCCCTGCCCGCGAGCCGCCGGATCCTGCTCTTCGACGGGGTCAACCCGCCGCAAGGATCCGAGGCGTACGAGATCGTCCCGCAGGTCGCCGGCGGTCTCGACCGACGTCTCGCTGCGGTCTTCGACCTGGTCGACGAACCGACGATGCTCATCGGCATGGACACCCCGCAGCTGACAGCGTCGATGCTGCGGCCGGTGTTTGAGGAGTGGCCGGTCGATGTCGACGCCTGGTTCGGGCCGGCGAACGACGGCGGGTTCTGGGCTCTCGCCCTTCGCGAACCGTCGGGCGTGCTGCTGCGTGGCGTGCCGATGTCACAGGACGACACCGGCGCGCACCAGCTCCGTCGGCTCGCCCAGTACGGTCTCGAGGTCGAATTCTTGCCCGAACTGGTCGATGTCGACACGATCGACGACGCCCGGGTTGTCGCCCGACTCGCACCCGACCGGCTCTTCGCTCGAGTGCTCGCCTCCTGCTCGGCCGACAGCGCTCTCGCGGGGGCCGTCGCCGCCTGAATCAGCGCGCGGGCAAGCTCAGGCGAGGGTCGACGCAGCGGCCGATGCCGATGGCACGAACACGTCGAACCGGCATCCGGCCCCGACATTGGACACGGTCACGTGGCCTCGGTGAGCCGCGACGATCCCCTGGACGATCGCGAGGCCCAGGCCCGCCCCGCCTGCCACGGGGCCGGTCGCCGGGGTCCGGGATTCGCTCGCCCGCCAGCCCGGCTCGAAGACGCGGCCGAGGTCTGCCTCGCGAATGCCCCCGGCGGAGTCCGTGACCGAGAGCTTGACGAAGCCGCCGTCGTGCGGGGACGCCGACACGACGATCTCGCTCCCCGAAGGCGACAGACGAATGCTGTTCATAGCCAGATTCGCGATGGCCCGTGCCAGCTCGTCGGGATCGGCCTGGATATCGATGTCGATGACGTCACGGGCGACGAGACTCACAGAGCGCGCCGAGGCCACCGGCTCGAGCTCGGCGACGACGTCGTCGACGAGGTCGCGCACGCGCGTCTTCTGGACGATCAGCTGAAGGGCTCCCGAGTGGATCGTGCTCAGCTGGAAGAGATCGTCGATCATCGTGCCGAGGCGGTCGACCTGCGCGAGCATCTGCCGGTGGTACCGCTCGGCGTCGTCGACGACCCCGTCGTCGAGCGCCTCGGCCATCGCTCGAAGGCCCGCCAGCGGGGTCCGGAGGTCGTGCGAGATCCAGGCGACGAGTTCGCGGCGTGCCGCTTCGGTTCTCGCCTCGCGCTCACGGGACCGGGCGAGACGGAGATCGGAGGCCGCGAGCTCCCGAGCGAGCTCGGCGAATTCGTTCGCTACATGACGCACAGCCGGCTCGTCGCCGAGACGCTCCGCGCCTCCGATCGCACCGACCCGACGCGCGTGATCGATCAGAAGTCGGCTGTTGCGCACCAGCGACGACCCCAGGACTGCGGCGAGCGCCACCGAGACAACGCCGGACGACAGCGCCAGCCAGAGGAAGATCTGGAGGTCGTGGGGCGAGACATACATGCGTTCGGCGGCAAGCAGCATCGCGCCGACGAGCGAGCCCACCGCCGCGACCGCCACGAAGGCGACCTGGACGACGAGACTGGCCCGGCTCAGAAGTTTGAGAGCGAGGAGAGCCGCGGCCCCGATCACGAGGGCCGTGCCGAGCGCCATCAGCGAGACGACGAGGAATTCGTCAGGAGCCACGGGTCACTCCTCCGCGCCGAGGGCGTCGAGCGGGTGGAGCGGGTCGAGCGCTGTCGCGCGCCCCGGTGCGAACCGATAGCCGACGCCCCAGACGGTCAACAGGTGGGCGGGCGACGCCGGATCTTCTTCGATCTTCTCGCGGAGACGGCGGGCATGCACGGTGACCGTGGACAGGTCACCGATTGCCCATCCCCACACGCCCTCGAGGAGCTCCTCCCGCCGGAACACCTGATCAGGATGCCGAATGAGGAAGGCGAGGAGGTCGAACTCTCGCACCGTGAGCGTGAGGGGTCGGCCTCGAACCGTGATCTCGCGCTGGGACGAGTCGAGGCGGAAGTCGCCCACGGTCGCGACGGGGTCCGGTTCGAAGGGCACGGCGGTGCGGCGCAGCACGGCGTCGACCCGAAGCATGAGCTCACGAGGCGAGAATGGCTTGACGAGATAGTCGTCTGCTCCGGCCTCCAGACCGCCGATACGGTCGTGCTCCTGCCCGAGCGCGGTGAGCATGATCACCGGGACATCGCCCAGCACCCGGATCCGGCGACAGACTTCAAGACCGTCGATCCCCGGAAGCATGCGGTCGAGGAGAACCAGGTCGGGACGTCGCGCTGCCACCCGGGCCACAGCGGAGAGGCCGTCAGTCACCGCGTCGACGTGGTGGCCGTTCTTGACGAGGTACGAGACCACCACCTCGGACACAATGGGGTCGTCTTCGACGACGAGGACGCTCCTCGCCACGGCCGCAGTGGGGCGCGAAGCGGTCGCGCCCGTCGCGAGCGATCCCGGGGAAGCTGTCATATATCAATGATGACGCTTCCCGCCTGCGGGTCCGCCACTAATGCCAAGACGTTCTGGTTTCGTAATGACTTCGCCGCCCGGCGAATCGGCCCATCTCCTAGCCTCGGGCAATGACCACTGCCACGACAGGCGGGCCAGGGTGCCCGCTCCGGGGCAACCGCGACGCCCTCGGCTCCGAACCACACCGTGTGAAAACTCGTCAGCGAACGACCCCCGCGCAGCACTCGGCGCAGCACTCCGATGCGACCTGCACCGGGGGTGCCGAATGAGCATCGCGGCCGACCTTGGCCAGTCCACCTTCGGGGCGGGCGGATCCGAGCCCTACGCTCACGCTTTGAGGCGCGAGGGCCGACTCACCCTGGTGCGCGGCGGCGAGACCCGCGGTGTCGCGGCCGACTACGACCTCGGTCGCTGGATGGCGGCCGCAGACGACGTCGATCGTGCTCTCATCGCCGGCGAGGCGGGCCCGGTCCTCGACATCGGCTGCGGACCGGGCCGCATGGTCGAAGCAGCCATGCACCAGGGCCTCGTCGCTCTCGGCGTCGACGTCTCCCGCGCCGCCGTGAAGGTCGCCCGAAAGGCGGGTCTCCCCGTTCTTGCGCGCAGCGTATTCGATCGCCTGCCACGAGAGGGGCACTGGGGCACGGCTCTGCTCCTCGACGGCAACATCGGCATCGGCGGCGACCCGACGAACCTTCTCACACGCTCCCGGGAACTCCTCGGCCCCCGCGGTGCCGCCATCGTCGAAGTCCAAGCCGACGATCACGTCGACGAGGTCTTCACCGCCCATGTCGTTGACGGAGACGGCCGGACGAGCTCGATCTTCCCCTGGGCCGAGGTGGGCGCATCGGCCCTCATAACTCACGCCGCCAACGCCGGCCTGATCGTGGATCAGACCTGGCGGGTGGACGACCGAGTCTTCTGCCGCCTCGTCGCCCGCAGGTAGACCAGCACCACGAGGGTCGTGAGCATCAGGATCACGGCCCACAGGATCGCAAGTCGGGCAGCGTAATCGAAGGGCAGGACCGTGTAATTCTTCGGGATCTTGGCCTTGCGGATGATCTCGGGCACGACGACGAGCGTGAAGACCGAACCGACCAGAACCGCGCCCTGGACGATGGCGAGCACCGCCGGCGGGATCCGGCGACCGGCACGTCGCATGCCGATGCTGACGCCGACGACGACGGGAGCGATGATCCCGTCGTGGATGATGACCGCGAAGATCAGCCAGGTGAGCAGACCCCAGATCTGTTTCGTGCTGACCGTGTCTTGCAGGACCCAGGCGCCCAGCACGATGCCGAGGCCACCGACGGAGACGAGGACAATACGGGTCGCCTTCATCACATCACCTCCAGAGTGCTGAGCCATTTTGTCTGCAGGACTCCGGGGCGGCCCGGGGCGATCATTCGAGCCGGGTACCCGTGGTCGATGTTCAGACGTTCGCCGTTCAGGTGCAGCGCCACGAGGGTGAGGGGATCGTGGACGTATTCCGGCCCCATCAGGGTGATGCGGTATCCGCCGCTCTTCTCCAGGCTGGTGATCCGGAGCGAATCGTTCGTCGTGCCACCGATCGTCGTCATCAGGTCGACGAGGCGAACACCCTTCCACCGCGCCATCTGACTCCAGCCCTCCACACACGCGATCGGGAGGGCCGCCTCGTACTGCGGGTAGCCGAGGAGTTCGTCCGCACTGAGCGTGACGACCGTCGCGCCCTTCACGATGGTGAGCACCCAGTCGGGTGACATCGCCGTCTCGAGAACCTGGGCGGCCTTCGCGGTGCGATTGATCGGGAGGTCGTTGGGTCCGTAGCCGTTCTTGCGGGGTGCAAAGGCATTCAGGCCGGTGAGAGGCTTGAATGACTGCCCGGCGGTCAGTGCCATCACGGCCACGGTCGTCAGCCCCGTCGCGGCGAAGAAACCCCGACGCGACGTCTTGACGTCGACCTCCGGCGTGCGATCGATCCAGTCGAAGAGTCTCCCGACGATTCCGTGGGACTCCGGCGGCACCACGTCGCGCGACGGCAACGGCAACGGCGCGATGTCGTTCTCGTGCGGGATGAAGGTGCCGTCAGCGTCATAGCTGTCTTTCGCACGCCAATAGCGGGTGATCAAAGGCAGCTTGACCCCGATATGGATCGCCAGCGACCCGCCGATCACGATCGCCATGGCGAAGTGAACCTGCTTGAAGTTGAACGGCTCCGGGTAGTACTGGAACGTGTCGAGCAGCCCCGTGAAGATCTCGACGAGCGAGGCAGCCACGAACAGGGCGATGGAGCCCCGCTCAAAGAATTCGGCGACCGACTTGATGGGCGGCCATTTGAAGAGTTGAGGGAAGACGGCATAGAGCTTCGCGAAGAGGAGGGGGAAGCAGGCGATTCCTGCCGTGATGTGAACGCCCTGGGTCCACTTGTAGAGATTCACCGGGCGCGTCGGGAAACGCATCCATGACGCGGGCTCCTGCAGAAAGTGGCTGTACAGGCCCGTGAAGAGGCAGATCGTGAACGCCAGCCCGAGGAGTCGACCGATCACGACCGCGGTTCGGGCGTTGCGGTTCGGCGAGGTCATCGATCGGCGGAGTCCGTACAGCAATTCACGCATCCTGCATCCCACCACGATTCCGTTCGCGTCCGGATCCGATCGGCCTGGCTGGGGACAGATGTCACGGTTGTGTAAGAAGTTCGGACCGGACGGCGCATCGGTTCGGGCAGAGTGGTGTCGTGCGCACATTCCTGGCCCTTCTCGGGGCAACCGCTCTCGCGGCGACGATCGGCTGGGGCGTCGCCGCACTCGGTTTCTACCAGGCGGGTGTCGGGCATAGCTTCCAGGTCTGGACGATCGTCTGCTGGGCCCTGTTCGCCGTGGCCCTGATCGCTCTGGGCCGCGTCCCCGCAAAACACGTCACCGCCGTCGTGCTCGTCGGAGCCGCCCTGATCGGCGGGGCAGCCCTCGTAGGGCCACCGAACACCAGCACCGACTCCGCACGCTACGCCTGGGACGGCATCGTTCAGAACCACGGCATCTAACCGTACGAATACCGGCCGGACGCCTCTCAGACGGAGAGCATCCGGACTCCCTGGCTGTTCCACGCGACTGTAACCACATCGT
>JAODMX010000307.1 GCA_025464735.1 Frondihabitans sp.
TCCACTACCACCAGCACGACATCGTGGTCGTCGGAGCCGGTGGTGCGGGAATGCGCGCTGCCATCCAGGCCGGCCCCGGAGCCTCGACCGCCGTGATCTCGAAGCTCTACCCGACGCGCTCCCACACGGGCGCCGCGCAGGGTGGCATGGCCGCGGCCCTCGCCAACGTCGAGGAAGACAACTGGGAGTGGCACACGTTCGACACCGTCAAGGGCGGCGATTACCTCGTCGACCAGGACGCCGCGGAGATCCTCGCCAAGGAGGCCATCACGGCCGTCCTCGAACTCGAGAACATGGGTCTGCCGTTCAACCGCACCCCCGAGGGCAAGATCGACCAGCGTCGCTTCGGTGGTCACACCTCTGAGCACGGCAAGGCCCCCGTGCGTCGCGCCTGCTACGCGGCCGACCGAACCGGGCACATGATCCTGCAGACGCTTTATCAGAACTGCGTCAAGCTCGGCATCAACTTCTTCAACGAGTTCTACGTGCTCGACCTGATCATGACCGAGGTCGACGGCCAGAAGCGCCCGGCCGGCGTCGTCGCCTATGAGCTCGCGACCGGCGAGCTGCACGTCTTCCAGGGCAAAGCCGTCATCTTCGCGACCGGTGGCTTCGGCAAGATCTACAAAACAACCTCCAACGCTCACACCCTCACCGGCGACGGCGTCGGCATCGTGTGGCGCAAGGGTTTGCCGCTCGAAGACATGGAGTTCTTCCAGTTCCACCCGACCGGGCTCGCCGGCCTCGGGATCCTGCTCTCCGAAGCCGCTCGCGGTGAAGGCGCCATCCTCCGCAACAGCGAGGGCGAGCGCTTCATGGAGCGCTACGCGCCCACGATCAAAGACCTCGCCCCGCGCGACATCGTCGCCCGCTGCATGCGAACCGAGATCCGCGAGGGTCGCGGCGCCGGTCCGAACAAAGACTATTTGTACCTCGACATCACGCATCTCTCCCCCGAGGTGATCGACGCGAAACTGCCCGACATCACGGAGTTCGCGCGCACCTACCTCGGTGTGGAGCCCTACACCGAGCCGGTTCCGGTGCTGCCGACCGCGCACTACGCGATGGGCGGCATCCCGACCAACGTCAAGGCCGAGGTTCTCCAGGACAACGAGACTGTCGTGCCCGGTCTCTACGCGGCCGGCGAGTGCGCCTGCGTCAGCGTCCACGGATCCAATCGTCTCGGCACGAACTCGCTGCTCGACATCAACGTCTTCGGCAAGCGCGCCGGCGACAACGCGGTGGAGTACGTCAAGACGGCTGACTTCGTTCCGCTGCCCGACGACGCCGCCGACTTCGTGAAGGGCCTCATCGACCAGGTCCGCAACGCCACCGGCACCGAGCGCATTGCCACGCTCCGCAAGGAGCTCCAAGACTCGATGGACGAGAACGCCCAGGTGTTCCGCACCGAAGACACCCTCAACGAGGTCACCAAGGTGATCGAGTCGGTCCGCGAGCGGTACAAGAACATCTCTGTCCAAGACAAGGGCAAGCGCTTCAACACCGACCTCCTCGAGGCGATCGAGCTGGGCTTCCTCCTTGATCTGGCCGAGGTCGTCGTCTACTCGGCGCGGTCACGGACCGAAAGCCGTGGCGGCCACTTCCGCGAGGACTTCCCGAAGCGCGACGACGAGAACTGGCTCGTTCACACGATGGCCTACCTCACCGGCGATGCCCACTCCGCTGACGCCGGCGATCACATCAAGCTCGAGACCAAGCCGGTCGTCATCACGAACTACCAGCCGATGGAACGGAAGTACTGAGATGAGCACTGTCCTCGAAGAGCGTCCCGCCGCCGCTGACGCGGTCAAGAAGTTCACGGCGACGCTGTCCATCCGTCGCTTCGACCCCGACGTCGACACCGAGCCGCGCTGGCAGGAGTTCCAGGTCGAGGTGCTCCCGACCGATCGCGTGCTCGACGCCCTGCACCAGATCAAATGGGAGCAGGACGGATCCTTGACCTTCCGTCGCTCCTGCGCCCACGGCGTCTGCGGCTCCGATGCCATGCGCATCAACGGTCGCAACCGTCTCGCCTGCAAGACGCTGCTGAAAGACCTCGACACATCGAAGCCCATCTACGTCGAAGCCATCAAGGGTCTTCCGCTCGAGAAAGATCTCGTCGTCGACATGGAGCCGTTCTTCGCCTCCTACCGCGAAGTGCAGCCGTTCCTCCAGGCCTCGTCGAAGCCCGACAAAGAGCGCCTGCAGAGCGCCGAGCAGCGCGCCCGCTTCGACGACACCACGAAGTGCATCCTCTGCGCCGCGTGCACCTCGTCGTGCCCCGTGTTCTGGACCGACGGCCAGTACTTCGGCCCGGCGGCGATCGTCAACGCGCACCGCTTCATCTTCGACTCGCGCGACGAAGAGGCCACGACCCGCCTCGACATCCTCAACGACAAAGAAGGCGTCTGGCGTTGCCGCACGACCTTCAACTGCACGGAGGCCTGCCCCCGCGGGATCCAGGTGACCCAGGCCATCGCAGAGGTCAAGGCAGCGGTGTTGCGGGGTCGCCCGTAGGCGAGCCCCTCAGTCCTCCACAACGCACACGGCCTCGAGCCGCAGCGCCAAGCGCAGCGCGATCGAGACGCCCGCGTCGCCGACCGTGCCCCAGGGCGCGACGGCGTCGCTCCAGTACGTGGGCAGGTTGACAACCGGAGCGTTGGGCAGTAGCCGTTCGACCTCTCCCTCCGTCGTGAGGAGGCGTGCAGGGTAGACGGTCAGTAGGCTCTCCCCCGTTGGGGAGAGGACCTGCACCGCGGCTCCTCCGTCGATCTCGCGGACTCCTGACGCGCCGACAATGCCTTCGGCCGCCGCCGCCAGGCCGTAGAGATCGTGTGGGGTCTGGGACAGGATCGTGATCTCACGGGGCATTCGAGGGGCCCCCGGATCCTGACGTCGGCGGTTCGGTGTCGGGGAGCGCTCCGTGGGGATGTGGCTCTCCGTGCAGGTCGAGATCGCCGTGGAGGTCGTCCTCCCAGGCTTGGAGCAGGGGCGGCTCGACGAGGGTCATGATCCTTTCGGAACCGACCGAGTCAAGCGCGTCGTGGAGTGCAT
>JAODMX010000483.1 GCA_025464735.1 Frondihabitans sp.
TCGGCGTATCCGGCCGAGAAGTACACGACGGCAGCCGTCGTCAGCACGTACTCGAGCGTTTCGGCGAGGCCGGTGATGAAGCCGCCCCAGGGCCCCATGCTCGCCCGAGCGAACGAGTAGGCGCCACCGGTATGCGGCATCGCCGCGCTCATCTCGCCGATGGAGAAGATCATTCCGAAGAACATGACGACAACCACGGCGGCGGCGATCAGCAGCCCACCCCAGCCGGCGCTCGTGATCCCCGTGTTCCAGCCGGAGAAGTCACCGGAGATGACCGCAGCGATCCCGATTCCCCAGATCCCCCAGAATCCGGCGGTGCGCTTCAACTGTCGTTTCTCGAAGTAGTTCGAATCGGCGCTGGTATAGGTCACGCCACTGGTCGTGCTGGTGCCGGTCGGCATCGTCGGTCTCCTGTTCGCCGTGTGTATCTGATGGGACCATTGCATCGGCTGGGAAACCACGGCATGTCACCGCGACATAAATGGGTTGTAACGAGCGCGTTAACGCCGGGTAGATCCGCGCTGTCGTCAGTTCGTCGACGTCAGGTGTTTCTTGTACCAGAGGCGATCACGATCAGACAGGTGGAAATTGCGAGCCGGTCGGATGGGGAGACGATCCCAGAGCGGTGAGCTGTCGAAGTAGTTATCGACGGTCAACAGAGACTGCTGGTGAGCGCTGAGCGCATTCCAGGCATTCGTTGCGGTGACGCTGGAGCCGCTTCGGTTCGCACCGAGTGACTCGACCTGGGTCAGCACATCATTCACCGAGTCGGGTGCGGGAGACGTCACGTAGTAGGTGCCCGGCCCCGGGAACCGACCTAGGTCAGCGCCAACGGCGACAACCGCGCGCGCGAGGGCTTCGACATGCACCGTGGAAATCCTCGCCTCCCCGACTCCGGCGGGAAGGGACTGTCCCTGCAGAAGGGTGGCGAGTGCGGGGACAAACCACCGGTCTCCCTGCCCGTAGACCAGGTTGGGGCGCAAGACGATCCCCCCGGCTTCAAGAACGATGCGTTCTGCCAAGGCCCGCGAGCGGCTTACGGCGGACTCCGGATCCTGATCGCCGTCTTTGCAAACAGCGTTGCGGTGTGGGCCGCGACCGGTGACCGAAGCCGTGCTGAGATAGATGAGCCGAGGGGTGGCTGCGCGCGCGACCGCTCGAACGACGAGGGATGTTCCTTCAACGTTGACACTGTGAGCGGTTTCCTCATCGCGTCCGACATACGACGCGGCGTGGACGACGACGTGGGCGCCGTCGACAATGGAGTCCAGATCGCCCGCGTGCCGAATGTCCGCAGACACCGCGCTGGAATCGGGATCCGCAGCGGGGGCCTGTCGTTGAACGCGGGTGACGTCGTGTCCGGCTGCGACTGCCTCCTGGGCAACGTGAGAGCCAAGGAATCCCGTCCCGCCTAGAACGACCCAGGTATCCCCCGGGCCGGTCACGAGGAGGACTCGCCGGCCGATGGCGCAAGATGGTCAGGCTGGAGCCGCAGGGGCCCCGATACACTGGTTTGACACCGTACGAGCCTCCGGCTGGGACGACGGGTTCTGCTACTAGCGACCGAACGTCCGATCATCGACCATCCGATCCATGGTTGCCTCAGTGAGAAAGTAGAACTGTGCCAACACAAGAACGAGCACATGTCACTCGCGCCTCGATCATCGAAGGTGCAGCAGCCGTCTTTAACGAGAAGGGCTTTGCCAACGCGTCTCTCGAAATGATTGCGGAAGAAGCGCACGTCACGCGGGGCGCCCTGTACTTCCACTTCAAGTCCAAAGATGATCTTGCCAACGCCGTCATCGAAGAACAGCACCGCCTGGCACGCAGCGACGGAGAGAAGGCCCTGTCGATTGCCGGAACCGCGTTCGAGGGCATGATCCGGATGAGCGTCGGGCTCGCACGTCAACTCACCACCGAACTCGCAGTGAGCGCGGGTATCCGCTTGACCACCGATGGAACGGCATCGGAACTGTCCGCAAAAGACCCCTACCGGGACTGGATGGACACAATCGAGAATCTGGCCACCCTCGCCATCGAGCAGGGCGATTTCAACGCGTCGGTCAACCCTGTGCAGGTCGCCAAGTTCATCATCCCCGCCTACACCGGATTGCAGCTGGTGTCGGACTCCCTTCATGACCGACAAGACCTGTTTGAACGGCTGCGCGATATGTGGGAGCTGTTGATTCCCGCTCTGATCCGCCCTGAACGAATAGCCGCAAACGTCGAATACCTGGCGCTAATCAAGAGGTGACCTTCGAGTCCGAATTCGCACGGATCCGGAGCTGCGCACGTTGTTGTCCTGGCTGAACGTGAGGCTGTATGACTCGTCCCCATCGGCACGAACGTCGATGTAGGACGGCGTGTCCAGTTCGATCAGCTGCGCGAATCGGAGGTCCGCCTCGAGGAAGTCAGCGTCAGGTCGCCGTGTGACGTAGCGAATCGCTTGCCGTCCTGATTCGAGGATCGCCATACCCGGGACGTGGTCGAGTTCGTGGTCGAAATACGCCGACACGGACGGGTCCGGATCCAGCCGAAAGGTCATCGAGGACGGGGTGGGTGCGATCAGCACGAGGTGGTCGTCGACGACGCCGACCTGCCGGGCACGAACTTTGGAGACAGCCGGAGGACGAGCGGTGGCCCGGCTTGGTTCCGCCACAGTCCTGCTTCGTCGATAGGCCTCGGCGTTCACCAGTCGCGCGAATCCCGCACCCGACGCCACGAAACCGTGCCGGTCGTGAATGTCGATTCGTGAGACGAATGAGGTGAGAGTCGTCTTGTTTCGGCGGACGTCGTTCATGGCGAGGGTCACGACGAGATCGGATGCCACAGCGCGCTCATTCGCAGCGGCGTCGATCGTGATTTGAAGTCGAGACATCAGAAACTGCGTGTCCAGCGGGACGCCGTAGTGGGTGTGGACGACATGGGTGGTGACCTGGCGGACGGTCTCAGCCACGAGGGCCGCATCGATGCCGCTCCCGCGACCAAAAAGGATGTGGTTGAGCGGCCAGTGGACGCCGCATCGGAACAGATCGCCTCCTGCCGGCTGCGAATCGGTGACGAGCACATCGTTGAGATTGCGGCGATGGACGAGTCGCCCGGGCACCAGACGCTCGAACGATGGAGGGGCGTAGCGCATCTCTTTCTGAAGCATAATGACTCCCTATCCAGGCGCCCAGTGCGCCCGGCGTCATTTCACTACAAGCAGGCCGGACGCCTTGTTTTGACACGCCGCCGGTCGCTTGTGACCCGTGTAGTGGGGGTCTGTTCAGAAACCGCCCGATCGATCACTTAGCGCGAGACTGTTACAAAACAGGTTGAACGGATTGTTTCGCGCTCCTCGAAGGGGTATGTTTGGAACAGGGACTGAAGGGCCTCACCAACCCTTCAGACAGGGGTAGCCGGATCAGGGTCCGGGGTCCGCCGAGACAGAGGATCACGGCGGGCTCCAGGCCGGCCACTGCGGCTCGCCACCTGCATCGCGAACGGTCATGTTCGAGCTCGCTTTGGTGTGCGCGCGCGCTCCTGCACTTGCGAACAAGCGCGTCCCGTCGCCGGAAAGAAAGCGGCACGAAACCCGCGTCGGGTCACTTCCGATCGGAGACCGAAATGCGAAGGTACCCGGCAGCCAAAATACCAATGACCTGCGCCGCCAGGGCAAACGACAATGGGCCCCAGACGTTTTGCGCCTGCTCACTAGCGTCTGCGGATAAGACCCCACCCTGAAAAGCAGTCGCGATAAGAGCAATCAAAGACACCGTGCATCCACAAACAACAGCCCTAACCCACCAAGAGCTGGGTGACGTCCCCGTTCGTGGTGGAGTTTCTTGGACACCGTGCGGGGCAGTTGTTTGATTATGTGGCGGTGATCTCGGGGATCGCAATCACCTCCTGAACGGGCTCCGCTCGGACGGTGAGTTCGAGCATGGACGCCTCTGATAGGTAGCGGCGATCGCCGGCGTCCCACTCGTCATGCTGCTCGACAAGAACAGCGCCAGCGAGACGCAAGAGTGCTGCGGGGTGAGAGAAGACGCCCACGACATCGGTGCGGCGTTTGATCTCCTTAGTGACCCGTTCCAGCGGGTTCGTCGACCAGATCCTCGTCCAATGCCGTTGCGGGAAGTCGGCGAACGCGAGGATGTCGGGGCGGACGTCGTCGAGCATCACAGCGACCTTTGGATGCGAGATGAAGAGACATGGAGGATGAGTAGCTACGGTCGAGAGGCTTATGACACGGACGTGAGTTTTCAGTCGTCGAATCCTGTAGATCGGCAACGGGTACACTCTGTGAATGGCATTTCGGGTGCTTCGCTCTCTTGGCATACAGACTTGGCTGATTGTGGCAATAATTGGTGCACTTGGGATAACGGATGACGGACACCGAAGACGACTGGCTGGCGATAGCTCAGTTCGGTACATTGGGGCAACGCGCGCGGTTAGCTGGGATGACCGATACGTCGCTTGACATCCAGCGATTACTCGCCCGCGACCAGGAGCGCATCATTCGAATTGCCCTTCTTTCTTCAACCCGTCACCTGCCGCGAGAGATCGTGTCTGAGATAGAAGCGCTCGAACCCGTCGATCCAGAGGAGGGCGACCAAGTCTGGTCGCTGATCGGTAGTCAGGTGAACGCCAGCTTGAGTATCAAACTTCGGATGCCGCTCCGTGAAATAGAAGACGATGGCCTAGAATTGGCGATTCAAGAGTTGGAGTGCTCTGATTCGACCGCACAACAGCTGCGAGACGCGTGGCTCCAGGATCTGCGAAGTGGAGTCGGACAGTTCACCCTCGAAGAGATTCTCCGAGATCTCGGCGAGTGAGCCCCGGGAGGGCGACCCCATCTTATGGTGCAAGCTTGGCTGGTGAATAGCCAGATGCTCGTCGGGTGCCGGCATATTCGTTTTTTCGCACTGATTGACCACCTCGACTAAGACGGCGGACAGGAGCCAAATTGCTGTTCGCTGAATCGGATAGTCTGGCTGGTCGGATTTTCAGGGCGTCCACTCGTCATGTCAACCGAAATGGACCCAGGAATTCACCTTGCCCTGGTGAGGCCGAACAACGCAGCCAGGTGACGTCCCCGTTCGTGGTGGAGTTTCTCGAACACCGTGCGGGGCAGTTGTTTGATTAGGTGGCGATGATCTCGGGGATCGCAATCACCTCCTGAACGGGCTCCGCTCGGACGGTGAGTTCGAGCATGGACGCCTCTACATACAACGCGGCGGACCAGTTGACCGCGACCAGCGCGGACACATCCGCGTCGAGTTATGACGGCGACGCTGGACGGGGCACGGATGGCATCACAGCCATCGCCACGTCGTATAACGATCACGGCGGCATGACGGCGACTGGTACCGCCACGTACTCGACCTTCGGCGCCGGCAGCACGAACGCCCGGAGCCGCACAGACGCTGGTGTTCTGGACGAGACTGGCCGGCAGGTGCCTGGGCGAGACCGTTTCGGCCCATCACGATTGCAATCATGGTCGCGGACTTCGCCCTGGCCATCCTGATCTACACGCACGTGATTCCCTACTTCGGCCCAATCCCGTTCATTGTCACCATTGTGTGGATCTTGACGACCCAGGTGATCTACGAACTGCGCAAACGCCCAAGAAAGCTTGCCCGGGTCTTGAAGCGCGATTAGTGTCTGGACTCTTCACGTGATGCTCGCTCTTCTTGCGGCACTGCTCGAGGCGCTTCTCGACGACCGACCGATGACTCCGCCTGAGCGACTTGTCTAGCTCGGCGAACTCCCTTCGTTGCCTGAGTGAAAACGGCTGACGTGTGCCCTTGGCGTCGAGCTAACGGTCGGCGTCCTGGCTGGCCAATCGGACCACGAACCAGAGGGGATCCTTCGGGTGCATGAAGAGCAGTTTCTTCTCCGGGTCATCGAGCTTCTTCTGCGAAATGTTCATGTACCCGAAGTACAGGAAGGTCGCACCGCTGAGATCGCCGATCTCCTGGATGTGCTTGCGCCGAACGATCAGATCGTAGAGGTCCTGATCGAGCAGGATGTTCGGCAGTCCTGGTGCGGTGTAGAGCCAGACACTCGTCTTCGTCCCTCCGGATTGTCGCTCACCCCAGGTGGTTTCCTTCGCGTAGATGATGACGCCCCAGTAAAGGTACCGACGGTTGGCATGCCTCTCTCGGTTGACGTCGTTCATCTCGACGCAGAAATCCCTGACGGTCATCTCACCGCCGTTCGGCATGATGAGCTTCGTTTGTCGATCTTCGCGATACTCGGGATCGTTGATCAGATGATGAAGCAGTCGGTTCATCGCGATCGTTGGTGTCGAGAGACCTCTCTCCTCTCCATTGAAGACGTAGCGACGTCCCTTGCCTTTGTGTTCGTCTGCATCGGGATCGTGCTCGACATGTTGCACGCCTTCGTTGTCACGCTGCCCTTGAAGTCGCAGGACACCCTCTTGGGCCTCACGCGCATTCGTGACCGGGAGGTCCCCCTCGTTCTTTTCGCCTGTCGTCGTCGCCAGTTCGCACCCAGGCCCATGCGGGCGAGCTCCGAAGAAGGGTGGTTTGCCGTTGATCGACTTGGAGACGAAGTAGGCGTGCCACCCGCATTCACTGCAGGCCAGGTCGCCGCGATAAGTTGCGATGAAGGCCGGAGAGAGCTTGGAGAACTTGACGGCGGTGTATGTCGTTTCGCTCGAGATGTGCTGAGCTTTATCCATGTTTGGATCGTACCTTCGAGGTGCGACAAGCAGTGCGGGTGCTCTTCTGCGGTGCCGGAAAACCTATCGTTGTCCTCTCCGCAAGAAGCGCTCCAATTCCTCGACCCGGTGTTCCAGAGTTGCAAGGCGCACATCTACTGTCTGGGATGACTCGAAGGCGACACGCTGGTCGGCTGCCCGCATCTCCGTCTTGGTGGGAGGCTTCGGGTGCGACTGAAGTTGCCGACGAAGAATGTCGAGGACTCGGTCCTTCTTCCAACGCGGGTAACGTTGTACGCCGTCTACCGTGTTGATCCGGGCGTAGATCGCCGCTCCGCTCAGTAAGGCCTCGGGCGTGGGCTCCTTGGTGTCCGTTCGCAGGAAACCCGCGAATAGGTAGAGCCGTGTCACTTAGGTGATGTGGCGGGCATCGATCGTTGCTCCTCGCACCCGTCAGAGCTCGCGAACCACTCGCCGCCCGTAGCCGCGTCGAACGGTTGGCCTGACGGATGGCGTTTTTCCGCAGACGTGGTGATCGCAAGGCCAAGTCGTTCGACGGTGCCCTCGTCGAGGTCCACTTGAATGCGCGTCTCCAGCCGATGCACCGGGGCCGACTTTTCGAGGATCCCGTGATCGAGGCTCTGAGGGCACAAGGAATGAGAGCCGTTGTCTACGACGCCGGAACGCTGATGACTCACGATCGAATCGAGAGTTGCGACGTCGCATTTGCAGTTCCACGTGAACGCGCCGACGAAGGTCTCGAAATCATCCGACAGGCTCTCGTGCGTTTGGGGGCACCCCGTGGCTCGACGATCACGATGTACGGCGACGAACTCGATCCTGTGGGCACGACCCAGGGGGTGGTGCTCCGCCTCGGCACGATCGATACCGTTGATTTCACCGACGATGAAAACGTCGAGCACAACTGGGCGCTCGACGCTCTCATCGGACGGATGAATGCAGCGCTCGGTGACGAGGGTTCGGTGTGGTCGTGGCGAGTTCAAGATGGGTCCGACGTCTTCGTCTATGGGCCGTCTCGTCTGCGTTTGAGAGAGCTGCTCGCGCCACAACTGGCCGTGGATCCGCTTCTGCGGGATGCCGAGATCATTGACTTCGCCTAATGCTCATGCACCCTTGAATACTAAAATCACGACGGATGCAATCCCGGTGGAGGGATTTGGTCTCCGTCGGATCTGGACCCGTTCGCGTGAGAGGACTCTAGTGACAAAGGATATTGTCCCAGGACGAGTTCATTCGGCCCGAGAGAGCCGGAAATTTCCCCGGATTGTGTTCGGCTCGTTGCTCCTAGCTAGTGGACCCGCCCTTCTGTTAGTTGCCGATTACACGGTCTTCTGGCGCCTATCCGACCTGTCAGATGCCCGGATATCTGTTGGTCCGCACGCGAGTTGGACGGTGCTTCTCGCGATCCCCACATCGCTTGCCGCCTTGGTCGTCGGAGTGATCGTGATCACGTTCGCTGTCGCGGACTCGAGAGAGGCAGTGCACAACCGAATCGCACTTCGGTCTCGTGAGTCCCCGGGAACGCGTTTTGCCGGAGGGACCGTTGTAGGGCTAGGCGCCATGGGCCTGCTCATGCTGGCGAGCATCTGTGTCGATGTGGTCAATGAGCGTGTTATCCGTCCTCGAGTTGCCGACTACGACCACGCCATTTTGCCGATTTTGGTTGCTGGCGTGTTCGCTTCTGTCGTGTGGCTACTTCCGGCGCTGGTCGCGCTCATCAGGCACAACCGCGTTTAGCTGCAGGTGTCAGTGATTTTTTAGCTCGGGCCGCGCAGTCCGCTCTCGACTCGATCGGGACGTCGTGCTCGGTCGGTGTCAGCTTCCGAGCCCACCGTCGGAGAGTTGCTGATAGCTCACCGAGTTGAGGCCGAGCGTCTTCAGCGAGGCGAGGGCGGAGGCCAGTGCCTTTGTGGGCCGTATCAATGGAGGCCCAGAACGACCCACCGCCCCCACCCTTCACTGAAAATCACGCGAAGAATGCGCGATCGAGACACGAAGCGCCTCGAACCGGTCGGCGAGCAGGTTGGTGACACCCTCGGTCGAGCGTTCGAGGATGCCGCGGATGACCAGTGCGGGCTCCTCTCGGGCGGTACGTCGGTAGCGGTTCCAGACGCCGACGGTGCAGATCACGTTGACCAGGCCGTGTTCGTCTTCGAGGTTGATGAAGGTGATCCCCGAAGCGGTTCCCGGTCGTTGCCGATGGGTGACGAGGCCGGCGACTTCGACGCGGCGCCCGGACTCGGCGGTGCGCAGCGCCCTCGAGGAGAGCACCCCTCGTTCGTTGAGGCGCTCGCGGAAGTGGGCCATCGGGTGGTCGTCGGTGGAGATACCGGTGGCCCAGAGATCGGCGGCGAGGGTCTCGAATGCGGTGGGGTCGGTGAATAGTGGGGGTTGCACGCTGACTATCGTGTCGGGGAGGAATTCTGGTCGGTCTTGGGCCGCGGATCCGGCGAGCCAGATCGCTTCCCTGCGCGCCAGCCCGAAGCTGTCGAAGGCGCCTGCTGCGGCGAGGGTTTCGAGTTGGGCGGTGTCGAGTCGGGTTCGGCGGACCAGGTCGCGCATGTCGCGGTAGTCACCGCCGCGTTTCCGTTCGGCGACGATCTGCTCGGCGACCTTCGTGCCGATCCGGTTCACCCCGGCGAGCCCGAGACGGACGGCGAATCCGTCGTCACGACGGTGGGCGGCGGAGACGTCCGGGGCGCTGCGGTCAAAGGTGGGGATGGGTGGCTGGTCGTGGTCGACGCAACTCGGCATTCCGGTCGGTAATGGATCTGAGCTGAGCGGTTCGAGGCGGGCTTCCGCGTCGGAGCGGAGGATGTCTGGGCGCCGTACCTCCACGCCGTGATGGCGAGCATCGGAGGTGAGGGTTGAGGGCGAGTAGAAGCCCATCGGTTGGGCGCGAAGCAGCCCGGCGAGGAACGCGGCGGGGTAGTGCAGTTTGATCCACGAGCTGGCATAGACGAGGAGAGCGAAGCTGAGGGAGTGGGACTCGGCGAAGCCGAAGTTGGCGAACGCCTGGATCTGGTTGTAGATGGCGTCAGCGATGTCACCGGTGAGGCCGTTTTTGGCCATGCCGGCGTAGAGCTTCGCCTTGAGCGAGTCGATGCGTTCCAGGCCGCGCTTGGAGCCCATCGCCCGGCGCAGCAGGTCGGCGTCTTCGCCGGAGCACTCTCCGACCGCCATCGCCATCTGCATCAGCTGCTCCTGAAAGACGGGGATACCGAGGGTCCGTTCAAGCGCCGGGATCAGCTTGGGATGGGCGTAGGTCACATCTTCTTGTCCGAGTCGCCGGCGGACGAAGGGGTGCACTGCCCCGCCCTGGATCGGGCCTGGTCGAATGAGGGCGATCTGCACGACGAGGTCGTAGAACCGTCGTGGTTGCAGCCTCGGCAGCAGCCCCATTTGGGCACGGGACTCGACCTGGAACACCCCGACGGAGTCGGCCCGGCAGAGCATGTCGTAGACCGCGGCCTCCTCTTTCGGGATGGTGGCGAGTTCCCACACCTCGCCGGTCGAGTCGCGGATGAGGTCGAAGCAGTACTGCAGGGCGGCCAGCATGCCCAGGCCGAGGAGGTCGAACTTCACCAGCCCCATCCAGGCCGAGTCGTCTTTGTCCCATTGGATGACGGTGCGGTTCTCCATCCGGGCGTGCTCGATCGGCACTACTTCGCCCACGGGTCGATCGGTGAGGACCATACCGCCGGAGTGGATGCCGAGATGCCGGGGTGCTTTGAGAAGCTGGGTGGCGAGATCGACGACCTGGGGTGGGATGGTGTTGTCCTCGTAGGAGGCGAGAGAGGCGCCCGAGCGTTCGATCTGCTTGCTCCAGGCGTCCTGCTGGCCGGGGCCGTAGCCGAGGGCCTTGGCCATGTCTCGGATGGCGTTCTTGGGGCGGTACTGGATGACGTTCGCCACCTGCGCGGCGTTCCCA
>JAODMX010000390.1 GCA_025464735.1 Frondihabitans sp.
CACAACTTCATCGCCGCTATTCCGTCCGACATCATGGAGGCGGCCCGGGTGGATGGCGCAGGCCACGGACAGATCTTCCTTCGAATCGTTCTGCCCCTGTCGATGCCGGCCATCGCCTCCTTCGCGATCCTGCAGTTCCTCTGGGTGTGGAACGACCTCCTCGTCGCCACGATCTTCACCTCGGGCGGCAACTTCCCGATCACGAAGCTCCTCACCGACCTCGCAGGCACCTACGGACAATCCTGGTACCTCCTCTCCGCAGGATCCTTCCTCGCGATCATCATCCCCCTGATCGTGTTCTTCAGCCTCCAACGATTCTTCGTCCGCGGACTCCTCGACGGAGCGACAAAGGGCTAGGGCGCTCAGCCCTCGATATCGACGTTGCTCGAGACGACGTTGCCCGTGGCGGCGTCGAGGCGGACATCGTGCCTGGTACCGGATCGGTCGACAACCGTGCCCTCCCAGACCACCTTGCCGAGGTGGTCGTCGAGAGCGAGTTCGGTGACGGCGCCAGCGACTGTGTCGGTCAGGGTTGTCGCGGCGCTGTTGTAGGCGACTTTTGCCTGACTGATGAATCGGGCGTTCTCGGCGAGGTCGTCGCGATCCTCGCAGTCATGCGACGGACCCGCGGTCCCTCGAGTGCCTGAGGCGTCCGTGTGGATATCCCGCTCGCTGCCGTCGGCGGTCGCGACGACGACCTCCCACGCCGTTGTCTCGTCAGACCCGCGCGGCGCGAGCGAGCGACGGACTCTCCGCCAGGGCTGCGACGTAGCCAGGGCCGGTGATCGCGACAGGGCAGGGCATGGTCCCGAGCAGAGATGTGCTGACGGATCCGAGGAGCAGTCCGCGGATCGGGCCGTAGCCGCGTGACCCCACGACAAGTAGCGCCGCCGATTCGGCGTGGCGTTCAAGAGCTTGAGCTGCTGTCGACTGCTCGAGCACGGGAACGACCACGAGCGCCGGATAGGTTCGGCGGATCTGGGTGACGGCCGCGTCGAGAAGCGACCGATGGGATGACTCGAGCCACGGCTGGTAGTTGACGGGGACGTCGCCGACGGCCGTCACTGGCGCGGGCTCGAGCCAGGCATGGACGACTTTCAGGGTTGTTGCGAGACGCTCGGCCTCACCGGCGGCGAAGGATGCGGCTGCATCCGACTCGGGAGAACCGTCGACACCCACAACGACACCGGTCCCGTTCCGGTGTCCCCCGGCTGGCACCACGACGAGTGGCCCGCGGGCTTCGGCGACGAGCCGTGCGCTCAGCGACCATGCGAAGCGGGGTTCCTTGATGCTCCTGTCGTGGGTTCCGAGCACGAGAACCGTCTCGGGGTTACTTAACCGCTCCAACCGGCTACGGGGGTCCCCCCGAACGATCTCGGTGACGACAGGTTGGCCCGGCGCTTCGCTCCGGAGACGCTCGACCTGGGTCGCGAGGCCACTCAGCGCGCCCGCGATCGCGTCGTCGGTCTCGTCTGCGCTGAACGCCTCCAGGCGAGCGTCATCCACAACGCGCACGATCACGACCGGTCCGCGTCGAGATCCTTCTCGCGCGACGGCCCAGTCGAGGGCTGTCTGCGCCTGTTGCGTTCCATCCCAGGCGACGACTGTTCTGTCGATCATCGTGTGTCCTTTCCGACCAGTGAGGACAGCATTGCGCGCGAGGGATGCACCTTCCAGAGGCTTTGGTCCTGCCACGTCTCAATCCGCTGCGGTCTTGACACCCCGGCGACGTAGACTCCACTGCTACGACGTCGAGAGGACGAGCCGATGAACTCACCGAACGGCCTCCTCTTCCCTGACGGCGCGAAATCCGAGCTCGATCTGGCCCTGGCGTCCCTCATCACGAGTGCCGAGCGCGTCGCCGGCACACAGGGCCGCCTTCGGGGGCTTCTGCGCGCGAACAAGGCGATTGTCGAGCAGTTGGACCTGTCGACCATGCTTCGATCAACGATCGAAGCGGCGATCGAGCTCGTGGGCGCCCGATACGGCGCACTCGGAGTGATGGCACCCGGGGGCGGCTTGGAAGAATTCATTCAGGTGGGGATCACCGACGAGGTTGTGGCTCGAATCGGCCGACTTCCCGAAGGGCACGGCTTGCTGGGCGCTGTTCTCGAAGACGCTCAGCCGATTCGTCTCGAGAACCTTCAGGACGACCCGCGCTCGAGCGGGTTTCCTTCGTCTCATCCGCCGATGCACGCTTTTCTCGGCGTACCGATCCGGGTGCGAGACCAATTGTTCGGGAGTCTCTACTTCGCGGAGAAGATCGACGGCGACTTCACGCAGGAGGACGAGGAACTCCTCACCGCCCTGGCCTCAACCGCGGGGATCGCCATCGAGAACGCCCGACTGTTCGATGAGACGCGTCGCCGCCAACGATGGGCCGTCCTGTCTGCGGATGTCGCGACCGCCCTGCTGTCGAATGACACCGAGGCTCCTCTCCGTCTACTCGCCGATAGCGTCGCCGAAATCGCCGATGCCGATCTCGTCTGCGTTGTCGTTCCCATCGCCGATGGCATGCTGATCGTCGACACGGCGCAAGGGGCACTCGCGGGTGATGTCGAAGGCCTCGTGGTTTCCGCCGATGAGACTCAGTCGGCTTCGGTGATGGCGTCGTCCGAACCCCTGTTGGTCTCATCGTTGTCGATTCCCGCGACGCACGAACAAGCTTTTCTCGTGGGTCCCTCCATGCTGATCCCTCTCGTGAATACTGACGGTCCGGTGGGAGTGCTCTCAGTGTCGCGTGCCCTGGGCCGCGCTCGGTTCAACGACTCCGACGTGGACATGGTCAGCGGCTTCGCCCGCCAGGCAACTCTGGCGATCGATGTCGCCAACGTTCGGCTGGATCGTCATCGGTTGGAGCGCCTGGAGGACCGAAGCCGGATCGCACGCGATCTTCACGATCACGTGATCCAGCGTCTTTTCGCCGCGGGGCTCGAGCTTCAGGCGACTGCGCGCACCGCCATCGACGAGAAGGCCAGAGACGACATCGAGCACCAGATCGACACCCTCGATACGGCGATCGCCGAGATCCGAACAGCGATCTTTGCGCTCACACCGCTGCGACGCGGGATCCGATCGTCCGTCCGGCATCGTGTGATCGACCTGCTGGCGGAAATCGGCGGCCTGTTCGCCACTACGCCTCGCCTGACTTTCCTCGGGACGGTCGACCTTCTGGTGATCGACGAGATGGCCGACGATGTCGTCGCCGTCGTGCGAGAGGGATTGAGCAATGTGGCGCGGCACGCCGACGCGAGCCACATCAGCGTCCGGCTCGCGGTTGCCGACGGTCGGCTCGATGTCGAAATCGCCGACGACGGAGTCGGTTTTCATCCCGGGGATCGCCGGAGCGGGCTCGCAAACCTCCGGGCTCGTGCTGAACGGTGGCAGGGCTCCAGCGACACGGTGGCCCGCCCCGAAGGAGGAACCCGGATGACCTGGTCAGCGCTCTTGACAGAACTCCCTGCTCGCGAGGCGCAATCGTGACCCGCGTCTTCCTCGTCGACGATCACGAGATCGTCCGTCGCGGCGTCGCGGACCTGATCGATGCTCAGGACGATTTCGAGGTGGTCGGCGAAGCCTCGACCCTCGCCCAGGCACTCTCGCGGATTGCCGCCACTCTTCCCGACGTGGCGGTCCTCGACGTTGGCCTTCCTGATGGCAGCGGAATCGACCTGTGCCGTGAGATTCGATCGAATTATCCGAGCATCTTCTGCCTTATGCTCACCGCGTACGACGATGATGAAGCGAGCCTGTCCGCCCTGCTCGCCGGGGCCGCTGGTTACGTCATCAAAGACATCCGAGGTCAGAAATTGGTCGAGTCGATCCGCCTCGTCGCCACGGGCAAGTCACTCGTGAATCCGAGCGTTTCCCGCCAAATAGTGGCAAAAGTCACGGCGCCGTCAACCGAGCGAGTCGTCGACCTGACCGTTCGCGAGAAAGAAGTGCTCGAGCTGATCGCGGAAGGACTCAGCAATCGACAAATCGGAGAGGTCCTCGATCTGGCAGAGAAGACCGTCAAAAACTACGTCTCCGCCATTCTCTGGGCTCTCGGCATGGAACGAAGGACTCAAGCCGCCGTGTATGGTGCGGGGCTTCGCAAGAGTTGAGACCGGGTGATCGTCTCGGACGCCTTCACGACGACCGTTGCACGCTGGGCGTCTCGGAGGGTGGCATTGCTGACGGAGCCCAGAAGATAGCGGGCGACCCTTCGTCGGCTGTTGTTGCCGACAACCAGCAGTCGACATTCGAGAGCCTCGTGCAACAGGACTTTCGCCGCGAGTCCTTGAACCACGCGTCGCTGAATGTCGAGGGTGGGATGCTCGAGCACGACCTCGACGAGGGACTCCTCGAGAAGGGATTCATGGCGGTGCCGTAACAGCGCCGTGGTCGCGCGGTCTGTCCGCACATTCTCGGTGGCGCCCACGGAACTCAGCCAGGCGTGCAC
>JAODMX010000411.1 GCA_025464735.1 Frondihabitans sp.
ATGCACGATGCCCGGCGCACTGGCAAGCGTGTCAGCCCCTTGGGTGGATGGCTTGTCTGGGGCGCGAAGCCGATGGACCGCTCATGGATCTCCGCCGCACCGAACCACTGGCTTGCCGCCGTTCCGACAAATATCGAATGGACAACGCCAGCTACCCAAACCACTTCGGCACCGGCTGGGCGAGTCTTGACGCCCGTTCGCTCCGACGGGGGCTTCTTCCGCGAGGGGTACACCGGCTACGAGTTGGACGATCCCCTGACGCAGCACGTGTCGGCAGACAGAAACTCAACAGCAGACGAGGCGGATGGCACCTGGCAGATCTACGACCTCCAGCGCATACGCATCGGGGCGTTGGAGTGCACTGTCGACGCGCCGTCACCAACCGTTGTGACGATCGCCTATTCCGAGACGACCTTCGGAGACGGCTATCCGTGGCCGGTGGCGCCTCTCTCACTTGGACCGACCTGTTTTATCCAGCACTTCATCGTGCCGGCGGGTATCAGCCGAATCGAGCCTGTCCAAACAATCGGTGGTCGTTGGGTCGAGGTCCGGGTGCACGGAGACGCCAAGTTGTCCCACGTGCAGTTCCGCGACCGCGACTCTCTTGGGGATCCCCTCGGTTCTTTTGAGAGCTCCGACGCTCGTCTGAATGAAATCTGGCGAGTGAGCGCCGACACGATGCGCGCGGCTGCGACCGATTCGTTGGTCGACTCATCACGAGAGCAAGCCGAGTGGGTTGGAGACACGCTCACTGTCGGATTGGAGAACTTGGCGATTGGTTGGGGCGATATCCGCCTATCGCGACGGGCGCTTGTGCATGCCGCCGCGGCCGCCGACGCAGAGGGCCTCATCGCAGGATGCGGTCCTGGCGAACGGATCTATCTCGCCACCTATGCAGCTCTATGGATGATTGCCTGCGTCAGGTACTCAGAGCTCGACGGCAGCCTCGAGTTGCTTCGTGAAATGCATCCCGCGGGTCGGCGAAACATGGCAGCCCTGATGGGGCAGCTGGAAGGTGGCACAGCGTCGCTCCCCTGGCCCTTCGTCGACTGGGGTCACGTCACGGAAACCGATTCGGACCTGGCCGTACTGGCCATCCTGCTTCAGGCAACCAAAGCATGGTGCGAGTGGCAAGACTTGCTGACGCTCGATGAGTATCAGGACGAGGCGCTCAATTGGCAAGCTCGGCTTCTTGCTTTAGTGCGCGCCGCGACCGAGTCACCCACAACGTCTCGAGGCACCATCCTCGCGTCGGTTGCTGGGGCGCTTTCGCCAGAGACTGGCGCCGCAGAGGCGTTTAGGCATATCTCCGCATCCTTCCCTTTCAATCTCTTTGGGCCGCGGTTGCGCGCCCCGGGTGATGAGTCCAACGCGACAGCCACTCCCTACTTCACGCAGTTCTCTTTTCCCCTCCTCTTCGAAACAGGACGTTCGACGGAGGCGATCGACCTCTGGAGACGCGGGTGGGGGTGGATGCTGGACGCCGGTGCCACAACATGGTGGGAGGTGTTCGACGACCGCTGGAGCCACTCACATTTCTGGTCCGCGGCTCCTCAATGGCAGATGACTAGGTATCTGCTGGGACTCACCTCAGGCTTCAAAGATGAACGCTCAGTAGTTCGTCTCGATCTCAGGCCCGGCGACCTCGCGTGGGCAGGCGGACGGATTCCCTTCGTGTGGCGGCCGCCCATCGACGTCGCCTGGAGACGCATTGATTCGGAGATCCAATACCAGCTGTCATCGGATGCACCCATCCGGCTCTTGATCGAGGAACGGGTGGTCGGCCTTCCCGCAGGCGAGAGCCAACTCATTCTTTCCGCTGATGGCGCTCTTCATGCGTCTTCACTTCTTCACCTGATTGGAAGACATTGATGCGCGCAATGTTTCGAATGACCCTTACCCCCGACGCCCGCCCCGAGTACTTCCTTGCCCACAAGCAAGTGGCACCGGAGATGATTGAGGCCCTTGCGCGGTACGGCTGGCGCAACTACTCGCTTTTCACCGAATCGCCGGAACACGTCGTTGGCTACTTCGAGGCGGAGGACCCCGCGCGGGCGATGTCAGATATGAGAGACGACCCAGCGAACATCGCATGGCAGCGCCGAATGCGGCCGTTCCTCGCCGGAGGAGATGGATCGCTAGTCCTACTCTCCGAATACTTCAATCTCGAGGATCAGCTCACCCGTCTACAAGGGCCGGTCAACTGATGTCCACCGAAGTTGACATCTCCGCCAGGTTCCATCGACGCACTCGCGTGGGCTTTGTCGCCGGCGGTCTTGGGGCATACTGGCCACAATTTCCTGATCTTTTACCCCAGCTGACAGAGTCGGCAGATTATATCGTCGGCCGGCTCGCGGAGATGGACGCGGAGGTAGTGGACGCCGGTTTTGTGTCGGACGCGATCGACGCAGGTCACGCGGCAGAGCGACTGCGGCAGGCCAACTGCGACGTCATAGTGGTCTTCGCCGCGACCTATCTCACGGCCTCGATGGTGCTCCCGATTGCGCAGCGTTCTCACGCCCCGGTACTACTCGTCGACCTCCAGCCCTCCTCGCGGATGGACCACGCTTCGTTCACCACCGGTCAATGGCTTGCCTATTGCGGCCAATGCTCTGTGCCCGAGATCGGAAACGTCTTCCGCCGAGCGGGAATTCCTTTCCGAAGTGTTTCGGGCTGGCTCAAGCAGGATTCTGCCTGGGAACGAATCGGCCGATGGATCGTCGCGGCAGGAGCGCGCGGGGCGTTGCGTTCGGCCAGACACGGACTCATGGGCCATCTCTACCCCGGCATGCTTGACGTTTCCACAGACCTCACCTTGTTGCCGACCACATTCGGCTCTCACGTCGAAGTCGTGGAGTTCGACGATCTGCGACACCTCGTCCTCCAAGTCACGAACTCGGAAATCCACGATCGGGTCGAGGCAGCACGCGATCTGTTCACCCTGGATGAGTCGGTGGCCGAAGACGACCTTGCGTGGGCGGCTCAAGTCTCGGTGGGCCTGGACCGCCTCGTGGACGAGTTCTCACTTGATTCTCTCGCCTACTACCACCGCGGGCTCGACGGAGAACTCCATGAACGTCTCGGTGCCGGGATGATCCTTGGAGCTTCTCTCCTGACCGCGCGCGGTGTCCCAACCACAGGGGAATACGAACTCCGCACCAATGTGGCCCAACTGCTGACTCAAAGCGTGGGCGCTGGTGGATCCTTCTGCGAGATCCAGGCGCTGAACTTCGACGATCAAGTCGTAGAAATGGGCCACGACGGCCCCGCTGACCTCGCAATGTCTTCACAACGGCCACTTCTTCGAGGCCTTGGCGTTTATCACGGCAAGCGCGGATGGGGAGTCTCTGTTGAGTTCGACGTCCGTCACGGACCGGTGACGCTGCTGGGCCTCGGACAGGATCGGAATGGGGCGCTCGCCCTAGTTGCTTCGGAGGGCGTCGCCGTGCCGGGGCCTCTCCTGGAGATCGGCAACACCACATCACGGGTGAGCTTTG
>JAODMX010000493.1 GCA_025464735.1 Frondihabitans sp.
GGCGAGCCGCAATGCCGCGCTCGGCGAGCACGTCGCGCGCACGCTCCACGAGCCCGGGGCCGCGTGCGGTCACGACGACGCTCCAGCCGTCGGCGATGCGATCGGCCACGTGCTCGACGGCACCCTCGGCGTTACCGGAGAAGCTCGGCACCGTCTCGGCCTCGACGCGGACGTAGTCGCCCGCAGCCTCGATCTTCTCCTCGTCGCTGAGCACTACACCCGAATCAAACCCGCTGAGTGACCACCAGGTGCGACCGCCTGCGTGCTCGCGGAGGTCGCGCGGAGTCAGGAAGTCGCCGGAGTCGAGGTCGATGGGCGCCTCGGCTCCTGCCGTCGCCGCACTCCAGGCGGCCTCGAGGAACTCGCGGTTCGTCTCGGCCAGGCTCTGCGCACGCGACACCACGCGCTCGGGTGAGAGCACCGCGATGGCGCAGGATGCGGGCAGGTAGTGGGTCAGCGGCACCAGCCTCTGCACGAGGGCCGGTGCGAGCGACTCCATGCCCTCGACAGGGATGCCCTGGCCGATCTTCTCGAGCATCTGCGCGAGGCTCGGGAACTCGTGCTGCATCTCTCTCGCTCGCTGGCGGACGGCCTCGGTGAGGAGCATCTCGCGACTCGGGGGCAGCTCGACCGAGTCGATCTCGGTGTCGAGGCTGCGCTGGTCGGCCACCGAGAAGAGACGGATCTGGTCGACCTCGTCGCCGAAGAAATCGACACGCACCGGATGCTCAGACAGGGGCGGGAAGACGTCGAGGATGCCGCCGCGCACGGCGAACTCACCGCGGCGCGTGACCATGTCGACCCGCGCGTAGGCGAGGTCAACCAGCTGCGTCGAGATCGACGCCAGGTCGTAACCGCGCCCACCGGTGCGGAGCACGACGGGGTCGATGTCGGCGAGGTTGTCGGAGATGGGCTGCAGGGCGGCCCGCACACCGGCCACCACGACGATCGGAGCGACAGACGCCGGATCCGATGCTCGCGCCGTCGACCACGCGGCCAGACGTCGCAGCGCGTGGATCCGCTTGCCCACAGTCTCAGCACTCGGGCTGAGGCGCTCGTGAGGCAGGGTTTCCCACGCCGGGAACTCGATGACCTCGGCATCGGGGAGATAGCTGGCGAACGAGCCCCGGACGGCCTCGGACTCACGCCCCGTCGCCGTGATGACGAGGAGCGCCTGGGCAGTGCCGTCGTCGTGAGCGCGTCGCCGGTCGAGGAGGCCGGCGAGGAGCGGGATGCGTAACCCGTCGACGAGCGAGAAATCGCTCGATCGTGTTGCCTGCGACAGGGCAGCGTCGAACGTGGAGGCGCGCGAAAGCGCAGGAATCAAGCCCTGGAGGATCACTCGGACAAGTGTACGCAAGGCCACTGACACCGAGCCCCGCGGGGATCAAGCGCCCGAGTCGGTGTGGAACTTCAGCTGCGCCGCGGTGAGCCCCGAGGTCGCAATCATCTCGACGGCGTCGGCCGCCTCGTCGAGGAGGTTGGGGAGCGTCTTGCGCTCGGTGGCCGAGAAGTCGTGGAGCACGAAGTCGGCGGCCGGCTGACGGCCCGGGGGGCGGCCGATGCCGACGCGCACGCGGGTGAAGTCGTTGGAGCCACAGGCGGCGATGATGTCGCGGAGGCCGTTGTGACCGCCGTGCCCGCCGCCCTGCTTGAGTTTGAGGGTGTCGAACGGGATGTCGAGCTCGTCGTGAACGACGATGAGTCTCGTGACGTCGAGGTCGTAGTAGCGCAGCAGAGCTGCGACAGGCGGGCCGGACACGTTCATGAACGTCGTCGGCTTGGCCAGCACGAAGCGCGGGCCGCCTGGAAAGCTGCGCCCCTCGGCGACCGTCGCCTGGGTCTTGTGAGTCTTGAAAGCCGACTGCAACCGATCCGCCAGCAGCGCAAGCACCATCTGACCGACGTTGTGCCGGGTGGAGGCGTAGTCGGGCCCGGGGTTACCGAGCCCGACTACGAGCCACCTGGAGTCGTCCACAGCCATAGCGGTGCGAGGCGCCTAACGAATCGTGAGCGGGGTTACTTACTCGGCGGACTCGTCCGAAGCAGCCTCGGCGGACTCGCCACCGGCGGCCGGCTCGTCGTCGGAAGCGGCAGCCTCGGAGCGCGGGATGCTGATGTTGACGACCAGCGTCTCGGGGTCGTTGACGAGCTTCGCGCCCTTGGGCAGCTCGATCTCGGAAGCCAGGATCTGCGCGCCCTCCTCGAGTCCTTCGATCGAGACGACGATGCGCTCGGGGATGTGCGTGGCCTCGACGTCGAGAAGAAGCGTGTTGGACTCGACGAGGTGGATCGTGCCGGGGTACGACTCGCCCTCGATGTGCACGGCGACCTCGACCTCGACGCGCTCACCGGCGCGAACGACGATGAGGTCGATGTGCTCGATGATCTGACGCACCGGGTCGCGCTGGATGTCTTTCACCAGGGCGAGCTGGTGCGTGCCCTCGATGTCGAGCTCCAGCACCGAGTTGGCACGACGCGTGATGAGCATCGTCTCGTGGCCGGGCATCGAGACGTGCACGGGGTCGGTTCCGTGACCGTAGAGGACCGCGGGGATCTTGTTGGCAGCGCGGATCTTGCGGGCAGCGCCCTTGCCGAAGCTGGTCCGCCGCTCGACGGACAGCTTGTTGTCGTTGGCCTCAGCCATGTGTGTCTCCTTCGGTGGGTGCCCGCACTGGGGCGCAACCCACACTCACTCGTGCGACCCCGGTCGGGGTCGGAATTTTCAACTCGAACGCAAATAGGTGAAACCGTGCGTGAGGAAAGTCCTAGAAGACCCACCCACCGCGTCGATCACGGATGCCGTGCATCCCTCGCCGAAGTTCAGTGGGAGAGTCTACGGCACGATGCCCGACGCGTCGAACCGGTCGGCGACGCGAAGGGTCTGCAGGATCCTGGTCACCACGTCATCGGGGGAAGAACTGACATCGACGCCGAACCCTCGCTCGTCGTCTTCGAGAGGCTCGATGCTCGCGAACTGGGATTCCATGAGCGCGGACGGCATGAAATGGTTCTTGCGATCGCCCTGGCG
>JAODMX010000507.1 GCA_025464735.1 Frondihabitans sp.
TTCGCCGCCTTCCTCGTTGGCGGCGTGCTGATGCGTCCGACGGACGAGGTGCTCGGCTGGGTGCTCATGGCGGCGGCCGCTCTGCCGCTGCTGCACCTCGTCGTCACGTTGCGGAGACCGTAGCGCGCAGTTCGGCGCGGAACCGCTACCGCACGGCGCGAGCGTCGATGTCGAAGTGGTCGTGTTCGTGCACCACGAACGCTTCAAGCCCGGGATGGTCGACTATGCGCTGGATGAGGCCTCGGGATCCACCGACAATGGTCGAGTCGAAATCGATCTCACTGGCGACGAGCCATTCGTGGCCAGCGGGCCAGATGAGTTGAATACCGCTCGCGAGGTCGTGATCATGTTCCGCAAGGTCTCCAAGACTCTGCAACGTGGCCGCGGCGAGGTAGTAGTCGCGGTCGGGTAGTTCGAGTAGGGGAGCCTCGGGCGCCGAGGGCAAGATCCCTGCCTGGAGTCGTGCGGTTGCCTCATTCACGAGGCGGTGTAACACAGCGTCCATTTCTGCGTCCGTGGGCGCAGGTTGAGGCTCCTCGGTGATGTCCTCGTCGGAGAAGACCAGTGTGGCGACTTGCCTCGAGCTGGTTTCGTGCCCGAAGCCACTCCAGACACCCACTGTGATGTCGTCCGGCGTTGAGGTCTCGGCGGCCAGGAGCGAGGCGAGAATGCGCAGCAGCCGGGGTTCGAGGCACCCTTCTTGCCCGGGAGAGAGCGTCAGGCCGTCGACCTCAACCTGACCGCCCTGGCGTCCGATAGTGTTCCAGTCCACGAGAGCGTGCATTCCCACTCCTCTCCGGCGTGCGGCTTCCGCCCATGTCCACTTCAGGATCGTGAATGCGCCGTCGATGTCGCCGGATGCTTCGGCCGGATGCAGGATGCGTGCGTACGCATCCCATCCCGTCCCGGCGACCGCCGGGTATCCGCCGTCGATCGGGATTCTGCCGTGTAGCCAATCGCCACCCGAGACATCGGTCATCCACTTCACCGGCCCAGTCTGGCGCCGAAGAGGCAGCGGCACCAAGGGGAGAGCTTCGCAGTTCGAATCCCATGCGTCAGAATTCGGCTATGCAGTTCACCCCTGACCTTTCGCGTGGCTCTTGGGTGACCGGGCGGTTCGAGTTGTCTGCGACGGTGGCTGGCACAGTCGGATCCGGTTTCGAGGCCTACGCACGGATCCTCCACCCGGTTTCGGTCCGCCGCTTCGACCTGAACCCCTCGCACCGCAACCGCCCCGGCGGGCGCGACATCGTCGAGCGGTCGAGGTGGCGTTGGTCTGAGGTGGCACGTCGGAACGGTCGAACGATGCATCCGCTCGTTCAATGGCGGCGACTCACTGACGACGAATCTCGCACGACCTTCGACGATGGTTGGGACTTGGAGCAGTTGAGGGAGGGCTTTATCGACCCGGAGGTGCTGGCTGAGCTCTCGCGGCATCTCACGGATGCCACATCGACCCCGGATGACCTCACTGTGGGCATCTGGGAGGGGTGGGGCGAGCTCGGGACGAACAGTGTCGTGTACACGGCATCTGGTCGCCCGGACACCGATGCGCAGGTCGCCTACGCGGCCGGCATGGACGACGCGGTCGCTCCCGAGGTTCGTGCGGTGATGGATCAACTCCACGCGCCACCGAGTCGCTTGTTCCACCGCGAAGGGCAACGGCAGGACCCACCGTTACTGGAGCTTCCGGGCCGCCGCTACCTGCTGCTCACGACTTCCACCGTCGAGTTGGCTGATCCCACGTGGCCGCTCCGAGCGGGCATTGGATGGTCAGAGTCGGGCCCAGGCGTCATGCCACAGCTCGTCTGGCCCCGCGATGGCACTTGGAGCGTTGCCACCGAGATCGATTTTGATTTCACGCTAGTCGGCGGCACACGGCAGGCAATCGATGGCATTCTCCGTTCGGACAGTTTGGAAGCTTTCGAGGTCGAAGCCGACGACGACGTGTCGTGGGACGGTGACCTCGTCAACGAGAAGCGTGAGCCGGCTCCTGACACCGGCAATCCGATCTCCGCCACGCCAAGCTGGCGTCGGCGGACCTGTGGTAGTCGCCGGGAAGGTGTTGTCCATCGTGAGACGCCGTGACGCGGCCCTGGCGGCGGCGCATCCCGAAACTTATTTCGTCCGTGCCTCGGCGCCCCTCGATCCTGGCGGGGACATGGACTCGTGGTCGCCTGATGTGCGGATCGTGTTGCCGGCTCTGCTCGGATTCAGTTCAGACGGAGTCGCCGAGTGGAGTTACGACGGCTCGTCGGTAGTCCAGCAGATAGCAGAGCGCGACGAAATCGAGCGCGTCTCGTCTGTGGTCATTCCCGGTGCCCGGTCCGGTGACACTTTTTATGGCCTTCAACTGTTACTTGCCCCTAGAGGTGCCGGTCCGGGTGACTTCCGCATGTTCGTTCGCTCCGATTCGATCACGGCCGATCAATACAGCGTCGAGAAGGTCGTCCGTCAGGTGAGAGTCGCTTTGACGTCTGCTGCGTAGTTTCCGATTCGGAGATGACGCATGAGGACCGGCAGAGCACGTTCGGACAGATCGGAATACTCGTAGAGGTCACGTAGGGTCTCGAGTGGAATTCCAACGGATTATAAGTCGGCTCTGATCGGCTACCTCAGTCCGATCAGCCCCTCGACAGCGACGACCGCCGTCTCCAACGTCGCAAGGTCCGCCTCCGTCCAGTGACGCGTCCGACCGACCTCGTGGACCGAGACGGTGCCGATCAGGTCGTCTCCGGCGAGCAATGGTCCGAGCATTTGCGCGCCGACATGGAAGGTGTCGGTGAGCATCGCCGGGGGGAGTGGATCCTCGCGGCAGTCGTCCTGCAGAAGCGGTACGCGTTTCGTCCGCAGGTACGTGTACGTCGGGGCCGCCGCGATCCCTGTCTGCGGTGCGTCCGCCATGCTGGCTACTCCCGGTGCAAGCGACTCGGCAAGGAGAGTCGTGCCGGGTTCACCCGGATGGCGGGGCGCCCGAACCGTCACGCGCGAGGCGTTCGTCGACGCTCGAAGTGTGTCGGCCACTGTCTGGAGCGTGACCATGCTGGCTCCGGTGTTCACACCCACCTCGCCACCACCGCCTCGTCGAGCTGGCGATTTGCCTCGTGCAGGATCCCGGTCTCGCGCGAGAAGCGCTGGACGCCCCGCTTCCACACCGATCCTGGTGCTCGAAGGGCTTCGAGGTTGACGAGCGGATCGCTGTCGACGACGACCAAGTCGGCGTGGAGGCCCGGCGCGAGGGTGCCGATCTCGTCGTCACGGCCCATGACGGCGGCGGCGTGACGGGTTGCGGCGCTCAGTACGGCCGAGGGAGGCAGCCCG
>JAODMX010000538.1 GCA_025464735.1 Frondihabitans sp.
TCTTCGCCGTGACGCGCCGATCAGCTGGCATCCGCCGCTCGAGACGCCGGGGCTCCGGAGACGAAACGAGGAAGCAGGGTTCTGGGCGGTCACGCGGGTGGCGGACATCGCGTTCGTGAGCCGCCACCCGGAGATGTTCAGTTCGGAGATCGGCCAGGTGAGCGTCCGTCCGGCTCCGTTTCATCTGGATCCCAACATGCTGGTGGTCGACCCGCCCCGACACACCGATCTCCGCCGCATCGTCGGTGCAGCCTTCGCGCCGACCGCGATCGCCGGCATCGAGAAGTCCATCAATCGGAACGCGAAGCGCATCGTGATGCGGGCCGCGCTTCAGGAGTCATTCGACTTCGTGTCGGAGGTCGCCGCACCCCTCCCGTTGCGCACGATTGCAGGTCTCATCGGGATCCCCGCCTCGCAGGAGGACACGTTCGTCGAGGCCGCGGACGCCCATGTTCGTGGTGGAATCCCCGCACGCTTGCCACCGGGCGTCAGCCGCGAACGTTACTTCGCCGACGGGACCGCCTACCTCGCGGAGCTGTTCGCGAGCGTCGCGGAGTGGAAGAGGCAGCACCCTGCCGCTGACCTCATGACGCGACTCGTCGAGGCGCGAATCGACGGCGAACGGCTGAGCGATGACGCGATCCGTTCGACCATGATGCTTCTGATCGTGGCCGGTGACGACACGACGAAGCAGGCGATCTCCCTCAGCGTCCTCGGCCTGGACCGATTCGCGGAGCAGCGGACCTGGCTCCTTGGCAATGACGATGGGGCCGGCTTCGACGCCCGATTCGATTCGGCCTTCGACGAACTGGTGCGCTTCGCCTCGCCCGTCATCAGCTTCGCGCGAACGGCCGTGCAGGACGTCGAGCTGGCGGGCAAACGGATCGTCGCGGGCGACAAGGTGGCCCTCTTCTACTGCTCGGGCAACCGGGACGAAGTCGAATTTCCGGATCCTTCGAACCTGGATCTGAGGCGACCAGCGTCGGCGCAGGTCGGCTTCGGCGGCGGGGGAGTGCACTTCTGCCTCGGCAGCAGGCTCGCCCGGGCGCAGGTCCGCGCGGTTCTGCGGGAGACCTACGCGCGGCTGCCGGGGCTAGAACTCGGCAGCCCGGAGTGGGGCTTCGGCGAGTCGGTTCACTCCGTCGTTTCGCTGCCCGTCACGCGACGGCGTTGATGGACGGCTAAGGGTGGACGGGATAGGCGACGAATGCGAAACGTTCGCTGTCGGGACTCCAACTATTGACGTTGAGAGTTCCCTGGCCGCCTAGCACGGGGTAGATCGCGATCGGCGTCTCCCAGTCCGCCGTGCGTACGAGGCGTACCTCCACCTCGAGGTCGGCCGGGTGCCCTAGCGTGCCGGCGGGGAAGGCGATGTACGTGGCCCAGGCTCCGTCGGGCGACGGGTGCGGGAACCAGTCGACGGTGCCTGACGCGACGAGCTGTTCGACCGGGCCACCGCCATCCGGGATCCGGGCCAGCTGCGCGTGACCGGGTCGGGTGCTGAAGCCCTCCGTGTTGAAGTAGATCCACCGGTCGTCGGACGACCACTCGGGGCCGTCGATGTGCTTCGGGCCTGTGTCGACGATCGTGCCCGGCAGGCCGCGGCCAGGCGACACGACGAGCCGTCCGGCCTCGGCGAACGAGCCGAGCTGAACGTAGGCGAGGCGCGAGGCATCGCCGGTGACGCCGTGGAGGAAGTGCCACTGACCGTCTTCGGGGGAGACCCGGATCGTTGCGCCACCGGTGAGGGCACCGCGGTAGATGTGCCCGTCCATGGCCGACATGAAGGCCCAGCGTCCGTCCCGCGAGAGTACGTGGTCGTTGTTGAGTGCCGAAAGATCCGTGAACTCGACCTCGTGCAGTTCCGTCGGGTCGTCGATGTCGAGGCGCCAGAGCTTACCGTCGCCGTTCAGATAGAGCGCGCGCCCGTCGGGCGACCAATTGGGCGCTTCGACCAGAATCGTCTCGGTCTGAAACAGGAGGGTGGCCGGCGCTCCGCTTGTGGAGGCGATCCAGATTTCTGAGCGCTGTCGAGGGGTTAGCTGCCTGAAGTCCATTTCGTCAGCGTAGCAAAAACTCCTTAGCTCGAGCTAAAGTGGACGCATGATCCAGCACACGGTTTGCTTCACTCTCGTCCACCCCTCCGGCAGCGACGCCGAGACTGATTTCCTGGCCGAAGCTGCGGCGGTGCTGCCGAAGGTTCCGGGGGTCGACGCGTTCCGCATTGCCCGTCAAGTCGGCTCGCAGAGCGATTTGCAATGGCAGTTCTCCATGGAGTTCCCAGACCGTGAGACCTACGACGCGTACGACGCCCACCCCGACCATCGCGGCTTCGTCGAGACCCGCTGGGTGCCCGAGGTGGCATCGTTCACCGAGTTCGACTTCGAACCGATCGAGGTCTCCGCGTGAGTGGTGTCACATTCCCGAACGGTCCCGTTGCCCCACTCCGCGGCGGTCCTGTTCTTCGCTGGGGTGTCGTCGGTACCGGTGAGATCGCCGGCGATTTCATCGACGCTCTGCACGCCCACAGCGATCAGCAGGTGATCGCAGTCGCCTCCCGGTCCGCCGAAAAGGGGCGGCGGTTCGTCGCGCGGCACGGGGTCGACCGAGTGGTCGAGACCGCCGAGCAACTCGCTTCGGAACCTGATGTGGACGTGCTCTACATCGCGACTCCGCACACGGCCCACCGGGAGGGAGCGCTCGCCGCGATCGCCGGCGGCAAGGCGGCCCTCGTCGAGAAGCCGATGGCGACCTCCGAGGCCGAGGCACAGGAGATCGCGGATGCAGCTCGCGCCGCCGGAGTCTTCGTCATGGAGGCGATGTGGACTCGGTTTCTGCCGCAGTTCGTGATGCTCGACGCGGTGATCCGCCAGGGGACGATCGGTGACGTTGCTCTCTCGTCTGTCGAGGTCGCGTGGCGAGCCGATCTCGGATCCGGCGGTCGCCTCGTCGATCCCGCACTCGGCGGGGGAGCGATGCTCGACATGGGTGTCTACAGTCTCTGGTTCGCCCAGTTCGCCATCGGTCGTCCCGTGTCCGTGCAGTCGGTGGGGCGCGTGCTCGCGAACGGCGTCGACCTCGACGCGGTCGCCGCGCTGAGGTCGGCGTCCGGCGCGCTCGCCACGGCATCGACCAGCATCCGCACGACGGCTCCAGGTCTTGCGACGATCAACGGCACGGCCGGATCGGTGCGGTTCGTCGACCACTTCGTCTTCCCGGGCCGGTTCTCGCTCACGACGGCAACGGGCACAGGATCCGAGACTCTCGAGTGGCAGGACGGCTTCGGCATCACCGGTCGCGGCGGTCTGGCGTTCGAAGCGGCTGCACTCGCGGCGCACGTCTCGGCCGGACGAACCGAGGCGCCCGAGCACTCGCTCGACGACACCATCTCGCTCGCGCGGACGTCGGATGCCGTCCGTGCGAGTCTGACGGTCGTTTCGGACGACGCCGCTCGCTGACTCGTCGCTCCTGCCCGTGCGGGACGACCCAGGTGGGATAATCCGAAGATGCCGTCAGAACGCGACCCGTCACTCCTCGCGAGCGGCGTTTCCCGACAGCCGACCATGAGCGACGTCGCCCAGCGGGCCGGCGTCTCACGGCAATTGGTGTCGATGGTCATGCGCGGGTTGCCTGGGCCGAGCGAGGCCTCGCAGAAGATCATCCTGGACGCCGCCGCCGCGCTCGACTTCCGTCCGAACGCGTCGGCGCGACTGCTTCGGCAGAAGCGCACGCGCCTCATCGGCGTGATGATCGCTGCGGTCAACGTCTTCGAGCTGCGGGTCGTCGAGCGGCTTCTCGAGCGGGCGGTCGAAGCGGGGTTCCACGTCGTCGTCGCGCCGATGAGCGCTCTGCGCGCTACCGACGTGGTGATCTCCGAGCTGCTCGAGCAGCGGGTCGAGGCGATCGCCTGCTACAACCCGGATCCGGCGTCGCCCGCGTTGCGTCGAGCTCTCGACACGATGCCCGTCGTCTGGATGGGCGAGCGATCCGGCGATCCGCGAGCCGATGCTGTCCGGACGGATGACGACACCGGGCTCCAGCTGATCGTGGAGCACCTCGTTGCGCTGGGTCACCGCGATATCGCCTATGCGGGAGGCTTTCAAGGAGTCGAACCTCGGCGGGGCTTTGACGCGGGAGGGGCCACGGGTGTTGGTCCTGATCGCGCAGATGCGTATCGGAGGGCGATGGAGGCGGCCGGCCTCGGATCCTGCATCGACGTGCTCGATGTCGGATTCGGCGAGGAGTCGGGCGCCGAGGCAGCGCGCCGCCTGCTCGCTCGCGATCGGCTTCCGACGGCCGTGATCGGCAGCAGCGACCAGTGCGGTGCGGGTCTTCGCGCTGTGTTCGCGCAGGCCGGCGTCGACGTACCCGGTGCGGTCTCGGTGACCGGCTACGACGACAGCGACGTGGCGCAGCTGTCGTTCAATTCGCTGACGACGGTCCGGCAGGACGTCGAACTCACGGTGGACGCCACCCTCGACTCGCTGATGCGGAGGCTCGCCGACCCGTCACTGACGCCGCGCGACGTGCCGACGACGGCAACTCTCATCGTGCGGGAGTCGACCGGGCCGGCACGGAGCGCCTAGCGCGTCAGGTGTTCGTCGAGGACTTCGACAACCAGGTCGTGCTCGACGTAGTCGTTGACACCCGAGGCGACGACCACCCCGACCTGGGTCGCTCCGATGCGGATCGGCACCGCGCCGCCGTTGAACGCGTAGAGCATTGGGTCGACCATGCGGGCCGTGGCGGGGTCGTCGACGCCGTACGCCTCCATCTTCTTCATGATGAGCAGGGAGGCCGTGTCGAACCGGCGGACAGTTGCGCTCTTGCGGTTCATCCAGCCGTCGTTGTCGGCGCTCGTGCCGGCCAGCGCCGCCTGGAACACGAGCTGTTCGCCCAGCCAGACCGAGGTGGAAATCGTTTGATTGCGTGATCGCGCGAGCTCGATCACCCTGGCGCCGACGGCGAGAGCGTCATCGTGACCGAAGCGGGTGAATCGCAGTCGCGCGTCTTGCTCGTTGAGCGTGGCGAGCATGTCGGGAGCGTCGAGGATCGTCATGGTGCTTTCTTTCGCGAGGTGGTGGCAGGGCAGAGAGAGCCAGGCCTTTCTTCCAATCTTAGCTCGTGCTAAGTCAATCGTTCGATGAGATTACCGGATCCGCGCACGAACCCGGCTAGCGGCTCAGAGGTTCGTCTGCGCCTCGAGGAAGTCGGGGTAGCGGCCGCCGTGGATCTCGACGGAGTCGGAAAGCGCAGTGAGCTGCTCGACATCGGCGGGGGACAGCTCGACCTCCGCCGCTGCGATGTTCTCCTCGACCCGGTGGACTTTCGTGGTGCCCGGGATGGGCACGATCCAGGGCTCGCGTGCCAGGAGCCAGGCCAGCGCGATCTGGCCTGGCGTCGCATCCTTCGTAGCTGCGATCGCCTTGACGCCCTCGACGAGAGCGAGGTTGTGCTCGAGAGCATCACGACCGAAGCGCGGGATGCTCTCGCGGAGATCGTTGCCCTGGTCGAAAGTCGTCGATGCGTCGATGGTCCCCGTGAGAAAGCCCTTGCCGAGCGGACTGAACGGAACGAAGCCAATGCCGAGTTCGCGGCAGGCGTCAAGGACGCCCTCCTCGGGGCGACGCCACCAGAGGGAGTACTCGCTTTGAACGGCAGTGACGGGCTGGACGGCATGGGCTCGACGGATCGTCCCCTCCGCAGCTTCGGACATTCCGTAGTTCTTGACCTTGCCCGCGGCGATGAGGTCGCCGACGACCGCCGCGAACTCCTCGACGGGGTACTCCGGATTGACGCGGTGCTGATAGTAGAGGTCGATCGAGTCGACGCCGAGCCGCGTCAGCGAGCCCTCGACGGCGGCGGTGACTTCGTCGGGGCGCAACAGGCGGCCGGTGGGTTGGTGCGTGTCGGCGTCGATGTGGTTGGCGAACTTCGTCGCGATGACGACCCTGTCGTGCAGCCCGGCAAGGGCCTCGCCGACAAGCTCCTCGTTGCGGTGCGGGCCGTAGGTCTCGGCGGTGTCGAAGAAGGTGACTCCGAGATCGACGGCGAAGTGGAGAAGGTTGATCATCACGTCACGCTCAGGATGGCCGCTGTAGCCACCGGTCATGCTCATGCAGCCGAGGCCGATGGTCGAGACTTCGAGGTCGTTTGAGCCGAGCGTTCGTGTCTTCACGGGCTGTCCTTCAGATGAGAGGAGGCGTCGACGTCGTGCGACGAAGCGCCAGGATCGACAACGGAATCAGGCCCAGCACGGCCATCGCGATGCCGATGACCTCCGGGGCGGTCACCCCGAGCGGGCCGTCGATGGCATCGCTCTCGAGCCAGGAGGCGATTGCCGTTCCGGCATTGAAGGCGGCCACCGCCAGTGCGGCGGCGAGGGTCGGAGCCGACGGCGCGAAGCGGACGGCGAGACCGGTGGCGACGGGCGGAACCGCCATACCGACGATTCCGAGCAGGACGACGAGAACGATCGTCGAGACAACAAAGGGCGAGAGGGCGATGAGCAGGGCGAGGACGACCGCGATTCCGACGGCTGCCGCCAGGAACGTCAGGAGAGGACGGGCGTCGGCCAGGCGGCCGGCCACGTTCGTTCCAATCAGCGCTCCGACGCCGAAGCACACGAGCAGGATCGGCACTGCCCACTCCGGGAGACCCGTCCGGTCGGTCAGCAAAGGCGATATATAGCTGAATGCCCCCATGTAGGCACCGGTGACGAGCACCGTCGCGGCGACGAGCAGCCACGTGGGCCCCTGTGCCAGAGCCCGGATCTCTGTGCGCGCGGACTGTGGCTGCCGATCTGCGTCGGCCGGAGCGAAGCGGCCGATGACGACGGCGGCGATCGCCGCCAGAACGGCGAGGGCCCAAAAGGATCCGCGCCAGCCCACCAATTGCCCGGACAATGACCCCAGCGGCACTCCGGCCACAGTGGCAAGACCGACACCGCTCATCATGACCCCGAGAGCACGCGAACTGCGCGCCGGCCCTGCCGCCGACGTGGCGACGACCGAGGCGACCGACCAGAAGGCGCCAGTGGCCACCGCCGTCAGAACACGAGCACAGAGGACGATCGCGAAGCTCGCACTGACGGCTGCGATGACGTGTCCGAGCGCGAAGACAAGAAGCGCGATGACGAGCGTCGATCGGCGGGGGAGGCGCAGGGTCGCAACTGCCATGACGGGTGCTCCCACGACCATTCCGATCGCAAAGGCGGTGATCAGAAGCCCCACCTCGGCGACGCTGACATCGAGGCCGGTGGAGATCTGATTCAGTAGGCCGGCGACGATGAACTCACTCGTGCACATCAGGAAGGTCCCGACGGCCAGTAGCGGCACGACGAACGGCAGGCGCTCCCCACTCGGGGCGGTTCTTGACGGGGTCGAAATGATGCTGGTCACTCCCTCGACACTACGAGCGGACTCCGTCCCGTGGGGTTCCCTGTCAGTACACCGTTCGGCCGGGGAGTGGTTGAATTCAGAGTTCGCTTGGCTCGTGCTAAATTTGGTGGACACGCTCGAGTGCCGACCCGGCCTCACGACACAACGGAGTTGCGCGATGCCCCTGTCTCCTTTTCCTCAGCCCACCGTCTTCGAGCGGGGCTCAGGCGAGCCGTCCCTTCGATGGGGACTAATCGGTCCGGGTTGGATCGCGGGCGAGTTCGTCGACGCGGTGCACGCGCATTCTGAGCAGCGATTCGTCGCGGTGGCGTCACGCTCGGCCGACCGGGCCGCGGCTTTCGCCCGCGCGCACGGAATCGACGGCGCTTTCGGCTCGGCCGACGAGATGCTGGGACGGTCCGACATCGATGTCGTCTACATTGCGTCGCCTCCCGGGGCGCACCTTGGGGAAGGGCTGGCGGCCATCGCCGCCGGAAAACACGTGATCATCGAGAAACCCCTGACGTCGACCGCCGTCGAAGCGCAAACCCTCGCCGATGCCGCACGGTCGGCCGGTGTCCTCCTCATGGAGGCGATGTGGACGAGGTACCTCCCGCAGACCTCCGTGATTCAGCGATTACTCGACGATGGTGCGCTCGGCGATGTCCGCAGTCTCCTTGCGAATCACGGTCAGGCAATCCCTGCGGGCCCGGGCCACAGGCTGTACCGCTCCGACCTCGGCGGCGGCGCTCTGCTCGATCTCGGGATCTACCCGGTGCAGTTCGACTCGATGGTGCTGGGAGCGCCGACCCGCGTGGTGGCCGTAGGTGGCATGACCGACACCGGCGTCGACGCCTACTCGTCGATCATCCTGACCCATGAGGGAGGCGCGCAGTCGACACTGACGACGTCAATGATCACCCGCACGCCGAACTCGGCCGTGATCGCTGGATCCGAGGCGCACCTCGAATTGGGATCGTCGTTCTACACGCCGACGACGCTGACCCTGACCGGCAACGGGGCGGTTGGAGAGACGAATAGCTGGAGCGATTCCACGGGTCTTCGTGGTTTCGACGCTCTCTCGTGGGAGGCCACGGCGCTCGCCCGATTCGTTGGCGAGGGGCGGACCGAATCTCCGCTTCACACCCTCGATGAGACCGTGTCGATTCTCGCGACGATCGATCGTGCGCGCGAGCAACTGGAGCTCCAGGCACTCGCCGTCCACGAGGCTCGGTAGCGCGAGGCGGCGGGGTCTCCGCCAACCACCAGGACGTCGACGTCGTTCACGCGGTCGTTCCCGGCTGGCCAGCCTCCACTCGGGGTGCCGCGAACGCGTCCGGGTTCTTCTTTGCCCACCACAGGATCCCGATGTAGGTCAGGTCGAAGACACTGCACAGGAGCCCGATCCCGATGATGAAGGGCAGGTTGCCCAGAACCCCGATCAGGATCGTGGGAGCCAGGGTTCCCAGCCACTTGGCGACCGCGATCACCATCGACTGACCACGACCGCCTCGACGCGCGACCAGCATGGCAATGAAGAGGCCGGACATCAGCAGGTTCTGCAGAAACGCGGAGTACCGAGCACCGTCGGTCCAGCCGAACTGCCCGATGAACAGTGCTTGCACGGCATAGGCGGTGGCGAAGATGACGACACCCCAGCCGATGAACAATGGCCGGGTCACGAACCTCGGCAGCTCCGCGCGGCCGAAACGGAAGAACGTGAACACGATCACGACGTCGGCCGCGGCCCAGAGGAGGTTGATTATGGCTTGCGCGTCGATCGTCCCGCTCAGACCGTGGATGCCGTAGATCGTCTCCCACGCGATGTTCAACCCGAGGGCTGCGACGGGCATCGCGTAGATCTTGTGTGTGAAGCCGATGCGGATCGACTCGATGTAGACGATCGTCCAGGCGAGGCCGCTGACGATGGTGAGAAAAAGTTGCATGAGGTTGTCCAGCTTTCTAGTTGTGGAGCTCGTCTGAGCGGGCCCGATTATCGTGAGCGTCTCCCGAGGGATCCGTCGCCCGGTAGCGACGAATGAGATCCGCGACCGCCGTACCGAGCCCATCCGGATCCGGGGCGAACGGGCTGACCATGTGCACCAGCAAGAGACCTTGCACGGCCGCGGCGACCGTCCGTGCCCGACCTTCGTCGCGTTCGTACGGGGTGAGCAGATCTGCGAGCATCCCGTGATAGAGCGCGACGACCGGCCGCAGGTCTTCGTCGTGCCCGGCAGCGACGATCAGCTCGAACACGGCTGCCGTCTCGATGCGGCGCTCCATCACGAGTCGAACCGCGTACGCCGCGCAGATCTCGGGGGTGTCGTCGACGCTCGCCGAGGCAGCCGAGACGAGGGCGGCGAGTTCCAGACCGATGCTGGATCCGGCGTGCTCAAGGGTGTCTCGCCGCAACTGCGTGATCGACGGGAAATGGTAGGTGGCGGAGGCGACGGAGACCCCCGCTTCGGCGGCGACGGCGCGGTGCGTCAGCGAGCCGAAGCCTGTTCCTGCAACGACCCGGACTGCGGCATTCAGCAACAGACCGCGTCGTGCGGAGCCGCGAGCCAGCCGGCCGTCCTGTGCGTGTTCCATAGTCGCTCCCAACTATCGGTGCAAATGTACCGATAGTTGGTGTGCCGTGCAACCACGCCCCCGCACACGCCCATGACGCCCGTCGAGGTGGAACACGCTTGCCTCACGCTGCCCGGATCCGATGTCGCTCAGGAATACGCTTGTGCGCCATGGCACTTCGACTCGTTCAGGTGAATTTCAAGGCTCGGGACGACTCCGCGCTCGGCCGGTTTTGGGCGGAGGCGCTCGACTGGGGCGTTTCCAGCGAGGGACCCGGCGTGACCAACGTCGAACCCGTGGGGTTCGTCTGGCCCGACCCCGCGGCCGTCTGTATCGACGTCGTCTCCGTGCCGGATCCTGAAACGGTGAAGTACCGCGCCCACCTCGATCTCGCCACCACCTCCGCGGCCCATCAGGCAGAACTGGTCGCACGCCTGAAGGGGCTCGGCGCGACGCTCGCGGACGTGGGTCAGGGCGACGTGCCCTGGACGGTCCTGGCCGACCCGGAGGGCAACGTCTTCTGCGTACTGGAGTCTCGATCGATCTACCGGGACACCGGTCCGATCGCCGCGATAGTGGTGCACTGCGAAGATCCGCGGGTCGTGGCCCGGTTTTGGGACGGAGCGCTGGACTGGACCCTGCACGAGGTGACCGACGACCAGGCGACGCTGCGCTCGGCGAACGGGGTCGGGCCGTACCTGGAGTTCGTTCGCACACCCGACATCGAGAACGTGCAGACCCGTGTTCATCTCGATGTGAGGCCCTACGCCGGTGACGACCAGGCGGCCGAGGTCGCCCGGCTACGTGCTCTAGGCGCCACCGACGCCGACATCGGCCAGGGCGACGTGTCGTGGGTGGTCCTCGCCGACACGGAGGGCAACGAGTTCTGCGTGCTCGCGGCGGGGTGACGTACGTGGCGGTCGCCACGAAACGAACGCTGACGATGGATCGTCTAAATCAACTTTAGGACTGCTAAAGTTGATTTAGTCATCAGTCGTCAACGTAAGGAGCGGGCCACCATCGCTCACTACGTCGACCTCCTCTGGAATCCGGACGATGCTGCCCACCTCGCCCGGAAGGATCGGGCTCCCGGTCGTTACCGTGCTGTCGTCCCCGACGAGCTCGGGGACTTGCTCCCACCCATCGGGCCGGCGGCCCGGCAGGCGGGAGAGGACGCATTGACGGTGCTCACTCGTGCCGACGAACGGATCGGTGCTCGCGGCGGTTATCTCAACCACCTCCTGATCCGGTCCGAGAGCATCTCATCCTCCTGGATCGAGGGCAACCGGGTCACGCCGAAGAAGCTCGCCATCGCGGAACTCCTTCGGCGGGGCACGCGCACTGCGCTCGACGTCGTAGCGAACGTTCGCGCGACCGAAGAGGCGATTGCTGTCCTTGCAGAGCGCGATCGCCTCGTGACGACGCAAGATATCGAACACCTGCAGCACGTGATCGAACCCACGCTCGAACTCGGCCTGCGAGCAGAACAGAACTGGGTCGGCGGCCCGGGCTGGAGCCCCCTTCGCGCCGACTTCGTGCCTCCGCCGGCCGTGGAGGTGCGACGTCTCGTGGATGATCTTGCGCGCTTCGTGACCGCGACGGAGGGCAATCCCGTGGTGCGTGCGGCGATCGCTCATGCGCAGTTCGAGACGATTCACCCGTTCATCGACGGCAACGGCCGGACGGGGCGCGCTCTCATTCACACCGTGCTGCGTCGCACGGATTCTCTCCGGAACACGTTGATCCCGATCAGTACCGTCTTCGCCGGAGACACAGACGCCTACGTCGCAGGGTTAACGGCGTTTCGACAGGATCCACCCCGGCTCGATGACTGGATCGTCGGCTTCGCGGAGGCGGCGGAACTCGCTTCGGCGAACGCGGTGCGCTTGTCCGACGACCTAGCCGACTTGGATGAGGCTGGGCACGACGACCTTGTACGGTATCGGCGCCAGCAGGGCATCTCGCCGGCGCTGCCACGAGCTGATTCGGTGATCCTCCGGATCCTGGACAGGCTGGGTTCCGACCCCGTCGTGACCATCGAGACCGTTGCGACCACGCACGGAGTCTCGACGACTGCCGCGCATCGTGCACTTGTCGAACTCGCCGAGGCGGGCATTCTTCGGCGCAACAAGGATCACAAGGGCAGGCTGATCTGCTGGACGGCGGATCGCCACCTCGCGCTCGTCGGCTTGACCGAGCGCAGCAATCGCATCGGCGCAGGAGACACGGAGCACCGTCGTCCACGGTTGGGGACACCCGCTCCACACGTCGATGAGATTGGAGTCCTCCGGCCACCGGCGCCTCCCGAAAGGCACCCTCCGGAGGGATCCTGATCACGCCGGGGTGCCGCATTCACCGTGATAACTTCGAGCAATGATCGAGCGGGAGATCCTCCACTGCGGTGACGCGGCTGCGTGGGAGTCATGGCTCGCCGCCAACTCCGAGAGCTCTGACGGCATCCGCCTCGCGATCGCGAAGAAGGGCGGCGACCACCCGAGCGTGAGCTACAGCGACGCACTCGACGTCGCCCTCTGCTACGGCTGGATCGATGGGCAGAAGAATCGACTCGACGAGCATCACTTCCTTCAGAACTTCGGCCCGCGCCGGACCCGCAGCCTGTGGTCGCAGATCAATCGAAACCGGGTCGCGGCCCTCGTCGAGTCGGGCCGCATGCGCCCGCCCGGCCTGGCCCAGGTCGAGGCGGCGAAGGCCGACGGGCGCTGGGACGCGGCCTATGCGGGTCAGCGCACAGCCGAAGTGCAAGAAGACTTCGCCGCAGCGATCGCCGCCAGCCCAGCTGCGGCAGCCTTTTTCGCGACCCTCAACTCGACGAACCGCTACGCGCTCATCTTCCGCATTCAGATCGTGAAGCGCGCCGAGACGAGAGCTCGCAAGATCGCCGATTTCGTCGAAATGCTGGAACGCGGCGAGACGATCCACCCGCAGGGCTGAGCCGGGGCGCCCCACCGCCGAGGGCATCCTGGCAGGCGCCTGTACGGTTGGAGCCGCACACAGGAACTGTGAAAG
>JAODMX010000547.1 GCA_025464735.1 Frondihabitans sp.
GTCGCCGCCCTCGAAGGGCGGGGTGAAGTCGGCGTCGTAGGGGAGAGACGGATCGCAGCGGACCCCGTAAAAATTCCGAAGAAGGCGCGCCCGAAGAAGACCCAGAGGGGAAGCACGAAAACCGCCACCCCGAGGGCCGAGAAGACACCCCGTCGCAACCACATGCTGGGAATCGTACGAGGCAACAGTGAAGAATGGCTGCATGATCGACCTACGTACGCCCGGAGAACTCGAAGCGATGAAGCCGGCCGGCCGCTTCGTCGCCTCGGTCCTCACCGCCACTCGCGCGGCCTCCCGCCCAGGCGTCAATCTCCTCGAGATCGACGCCCTCGCCCACGAGATGATCCGCGCAGCCGGCGCAGAAAGCAGTTACATCGACTACCACCCGTCATTCGGCGCCAGCCCCTTCGGCAAGGTCATCTGCACGTCGGTGAACGATGCCGTCCTGCACGGACTGCCGCACGACTATCGCCTTCGCGACGGCGACCTCCTGAGCCTCGACTTCGCCGCGAAAGTGGACGGGTGGGTGGCCGACTCCGCGATCAGCTTCGTGGTGGGGAAGGGCGAGACGCCCGAGGATGCACGGCTCATCGCCACCTGCGAGCAAGCCCTCGCCGCGGGCATCGCTGCCGCGCAGCCCGGCGGAAAGCTCGGCGACGTCTCCGCCGCGATCGGCGCCGTCGCCCGAGGGGCCGGCTACGGGGTCAACCTGCAGTTCGGCGGCCACGGGGTCGGTACCGAGATGCACGGCGATCCTCACGTGGCGAACGACGGACGCGCCGGCCGAGGCTTCCCGCTCCGAGCCGGACTCGTCATCGCGATCGAACCCTGGCTCATGGAGGGCACCGACGAGATCTATACGGACGAGGATGGCTGGACTCTCCGGAGCGCCGACGGCTCCCGAGCCGCCCACGTCGAGCACACGATCGCCATCACGCCCTCCGGGCCTCTCGTCCTGACCGCGCGCGACTAGACCGTCGCTCGGACGGGCTCCACGCGCGGGCGATTGCTAGTCGGGGAGAAGGTCGGGACGCACACGACGGGTGCGCTCGAGCTGCTGCTGGTGCCGCCAGGCGGCTATGGCTCCGTGATTCCCGCTCAGGAGCGTCGCAGGCACCTCGAGGCCGCGCCAGACGGCTGGCTTCGTGTAGCTGGGATACTCGAGCAGACCATCTTCGTGGCTCTCCTCGGTGAGACTCGCGGGGTTGCCCACAACGCCTGGCACGAGGCGCCCGACGGCCTCGATCATCGCCATCGCCGCGACCTCACCACCGTTCAGCACGTAGTCGCCGAGGCTGATCTCGCGCACCTCGACTCCCGGGCGGGCGGCCGCGTGGTCGATGACGCGCTGGTCGATCCCCTCGTAGCGCCCACAGGTGAAAACCAGACGCGGTGCGAAAGCCAGCTCGCGCGCCTGGGCCTGCGTGAAGGGCACGCCGGCGGGCGAGGGCACGACCACGACCGTCCCCTCGGCGTCGTCGGCCAGGACGTCGTCAAGGGCTTCACCCCACGGCTCCGGCTTCATGACCATTCCCGCGCCGCCACCGTACGGGGTGTCATCGACCGTGCGGTGACGGTCGTGCGCGTAGTCGCGCAGGTCGTGCACGCGGACGTCCAGCAGCTTCTGCTGCCGCGCCTTGCCGAGCAGCGAGATGTCGAGCACCCCGAAGAACTCCGGGAAGATCGTGACGATGTCGATGCGCATGAGAGTCAGCTCTCGGCGGGAGGAGGGGTGCTGGATCCTGCGGGGGGCGTGATCGGGTCTGGCTCGGCTGTGACGGGCTCGGCTGTGACGGCCTCGTCGTCGACCGCGTCGGGCCCGCCATCGACGGCCTCGGCATCGACCGGCTCCTCGAAGAGACCGATCGGGGGCGTCACAGTGACGCGCCCCGCGGCAAGGTCGACCGACGGCACGATGGCCGTGACGAACGGCACGAGAACCTCTCCCGTAGGTGTCTCGACGGCGAGCAGGTCTTGCGCCGGCATGTGGTCGACGCGGGCGACGGTGCCCACCTCGAGACCATCGCGGACGACGGAGAGGCCGACGAGTTGGTGGTCGAACCACGCGTCGGGCTCATCGCTCTCTTCGATGCCCTCGTGCTCGACCCAGAGGATCGCTTTGACGAGGGTCTCTGCTGCGCTGCGATCGTCGATGCCTTTGAAGAAGCCGACCGGATGCGAGTTGTACCACCGCAATTCAGCAAGTTCGAGAGTCTTGCCGTGCCAGGGAGAGTCGTCGGGCACCTGGAGAGTGAAGACGGCACCCGGCACGAAACGCTTCTCGGGGGCGTCGGTGTAAAGCTCGAGCTTCAGCGCACCCTTGAGGCCGTGTGCCTTGGTGAGGCGGCCGACTCGAAGCTCGGTCTTGTCTCCATCGGAGGATGCTGCAGCGGCCACCGAATCAGAAATCGGTGTCGACGACGTCGACGCGCACGCGCTTGCCATCGGCGAGGGCCGTGACGAGAGTGCGGAGCGCCTTGGCGGTGCGCCCGGCGCGCCCGATGACGCGGCCGAGATCTTCGGGGTGGACACGAACCTCGAGCACGTCACCGCGCGGAGAGGTCTTCGTGACCACCTGCACCTCGTCCGGGTGATCGACGATCCCCCGGACGAGGTGCTCGAGTGCGGGTGCAAGCACCGATTACGCCTCAGCCGACGGGGCTTCGGCCGCGTCGGTCGATTCGGCGGCGGGAGCCTCGGCGGGCTTCTCGGCGGCCTTCTCGGTCTTGGGCTTGAGAACCGGCTTCTT